>NZ_JBEXVL010000023.1:0-94549 GCF_040638805.1 Streptomyces sp. NPDC005925
CCCCGTACGACACCGACTCCCCACCCGAGACAAGCGCCACAGCCCCCGGCCGCGACCGCACCTGCTCCTCGAAACGGGCCGGCAACACCGGCACCCCCGCGTCGGGTACCGAGGTACCGGCCCACTCCCCCAGCACCCGCCGCAACTCCGTCCCGTCGAGCAGATCGACGTCGGACAAGGTGGCGCGGGGTGTCGTCAGGAGGCGTTCCACGAAGGCCACGAAGCGGTCGTGGTGGCCGGCGACGGCGGCGAGGTCGCACACCTCGGGGGAAGCGTCGAAGTCGATGCGCAGCCCGTGGCCGGGGCCGAGGTCGTACACGCCGACCGCGAGGTCCTCCACGGGGCCGTTGCCGAGGTTGTGCTGGACGGTCGGCAGGCCGAAGAAGCTCATGCCCGGGTTGAAGGCCATGATGTTGACCTGCGGGGACGCGATACGGCGTTCTCCTTCGGCCAGGCCCAGGCCGCGGCAGATGTCCTCGTAGCGGGTGCGCTGGTGTTTCAGTCCCCGGCGGGCGGTGGCCACGACCGTGGCGAGCAGGTCGGTGAGGGTGCCGTCGGCGTCGACGGGCACGCGCAGCGGGATGACGTTGGACATCATGCCGGGGGTGCGCTTGGCCAGTTCGGTGCGCCGGCTCGTCACCGGCAGGCCCAGCACCGGTTCGGGCGTCCCGGTGACACGATGGACGTACGCCGCGACCAGGGCGAGCATCAGCATGGTCCAGGGTGCTCGCTGCTCGCGGGCCACCTCCTTCAGCCGGAGGGAGCGTTCCGCGCCGAGGAGCACGGTGCGGCGGGCGAACGGCAGGTGCCCCGGCCGGGTCTTCTCGGTGTGCCCCTCGGCGATCCGCGGGGACGGCTGGAGGCCGGCCAGGTTCTCGGCCCAGTGCGCCCGGTCCGCGGCGGCCTCCTCCGAGGAGCGGTAGGCGGTGTCCTCGGCGATCAGGTCGGCGAGGGTGCCGAACGGCGACTCGCCCCACGGCTCGCCCTCGGCGGCCTGGTCGTACAGGTCGACGAGTCGCTGGTCGATCTGGGCGAGGCCCATGCCGTCGATGGCCAGGTGGTGGAAGCCGTGGAAGTAGTACCAGCGCTCCTCCCCCGTCTCGGTGCGGCCCGCGCGGATCAGTGCGTGCCGGGTGAGCCAGTCGTGCTCCAGGTCGAAGGGGCGGGCGAGTTCGGCGTCCATCCAGGCGCGGGCCGCCGCCGCCGGGTCGGCCTCGTCACTGACGTCGACCATCTGCAGGCTGCGTCCGATGGGCTTGGCGTGCACCTCCAGCCACGGCGTGCCGTCCTCGTCGGCGCCGACGCCGCGGATGCGCAGCGCGTCGGCCTCGCAGGCCAGCCGGTACCAGCAGCAGGCCACCAGGCCGGCGTCCAGTGAGCCGCTGAGTTCCCGGTACTCCCCGATGTTGTAGCGGCAGCCGGAGCTGTCCAGTCCGTGCGCCATCCAGATGTCGCGCTGCGCGGCCGACATGGGCAGCCGCACCGTGGCGGGCCCGTACGCGGTGCCCTGTTCAGACGCGTTCGGGGACATGGGGAGGCTCCTCGGGATCGGGGGCGGCGAGAGGTTCGGGACGGTCGGGTCGTCGTTCCCGCCGTGTGTCATCCAAGCCCCGCCCCGGGCCGGGGGGCGGCAGTTGGTGCGGCAATGCGGGAGCAGTCAGTGGGCGGCGGCAGTTGCCGCGGCAGGGTGCGCCCAGGCGGCACGCGCCAGGCCGAGGACGCGGAAGCGGGAGCCGCCGCCCTGGTACTCGGCGCGCACCGCACCACTGATCATCAGCTCGCGCAGCAGGCGGCCCACGTCGGGCAGGGCGAGGCCGGTGAGGGTGGTGAGTTCGGTCAGTTCGCGGCCCTGGTCCGGGTGGGTGCCGGGGTCCGCGTGCTGGTTCGCGGCCGGGGGCGTGCACAGGGCGTCGAGCAGGGTGCGGGCGCCGGGGGACAGCCGGCGCAGACTGTCGTGCAGCGCCGTGCGCAGGTCGCCCGAGCCGCCCGCCTCACCGAGGTGGTGCAGCAGCGCGGCCGGGTCGGAGCCCAGGCCGTGGCACAGCGTCGCCAGGTCGTACACCACCAGCCAGGACGCTGCGGCGGCCAGGGCTCCGGGGTGCCCGTCCAGGAGGCGGCAGACCCGGGCGGCGCGCTCCAGGTCCGCCGGCCCGGCCACGAAGTCCGGCCGCGCGCGGCGTACGTGACCCAGGAAGACTCTTAAGGCCGGGGCTGCGGCGTCGGCACCGGCCGGTGCCGGCACCTCCAGCGGGGACAGCAGGAAGACCCGCTCGCCGGGGACGTGCCAGGGGGCGCCGGAGGTCACCAGCAGGCGCAGTCCCGGGCAGGCGCGCAGCAGCGCGGTCAGCCGGTCCGGCCGGGGCGGGGCCGCCGGGGCGCCGTCCAGGACGAGCAAGGCGCCGCCGTCGCCGACCAGTTCGGCCAAGGAGGCGGCGACGCGCGGACCGGCCCCGGTCCCGGTACGCGCGTCGCCGCCCGGGTCGGCCCCGGGGGCGAACAGGTCGTCCACGACCGCCGCCACGGCGGCGGTCGTCTCGTCGCCGGGGGCGAGGTACTCGGTACGGCCGCCGGGGAAGGCGTGCCAGAACACCGGCAGGCCGGCGCCGTGCAGCCGCTCGGCGACCGCCAGGGCCAGCCGTGTCTTGCCGACGCCGGTCAGCCCCACCATGGTGACCAGCCGTTCCGTGCCGCTTTCCGACAGCTCCGCCGCCAGGGTCTCCGTCTCTCCCTCGCGGCCCACGATCGCGTGCAGGGCGGTGGGAGGTGCCGCGGCCTCCCGGCGGCCCGCCGCCGTGAAGCGGCCCTGGTGTGCCGCCTCCTCCAGGGCGGCCCGGGCACGCGGACCGAGTCGGAGCGCGTCCGCCACGAGCTGCACGGTGGCGGAGCGCGGCCGTCTCGCTTTGCCGTGTTCCAGGTCGCGTATGGCCCGGACACTGATGGTGGACAGATCGGCCAGCTCCCGCTGTGTGAGCCCGATACGCAGCCGGTGGGAGCGGATCAGCGAGCCTATGAGCGACGTCTCCTGCGCGGCGGGCGTCGGGGCGGACGGGAGGGCGGGGGCGGGGGGAGCGGAAACGGCGCGGGTGGGGGCGGCGAGGGTGTGGGCGGCGAGGGTGTCCATGGTGGCGCTCCCGGGGTCAGCGGCGGAGGTGGCGGGACGGGGCGCCCGCCCCGTTCTCTGGGTCCCATCGTCGGCAGGTGACTATCCCGGGGGCATCGCGCTGCGGGCGCGCCCTCCGCGGGCCGCTATCACCGGCCCGGATCAGCCTTGGATCCGCGTGATAGCGCGGCGATAAGGCCGGGGCCGGTGCCGGGATTCCGGCCGTTCCTAGCGTGGTGCCCAGAACGAAGGAAGCGCCCCGGACAAGCCGGGACGCCCCACCGGAAGGACACCGACATGACGCTCGTCCCCGCCGCCCGCGCCGCTCTCGTCACCCTCGCCATCGCCGGCACCACGCTGCTCGGCGCCCAGATCGCCCAGGCCGACGGCGAGGCCGGCACCGGCACGGCCGGCACCGGTGTGACCGCCCCGCAGACCACGGCCACGCCCACCGCCACCACCGACACGAACCCGTGGGACTGACCACCGTGACGGCAGACACCAACCCGTGGGACTGACCATCACGACCCCGCACACCAACCCGTGGAACGACCGCCCCGCCCCCGCACACCAGCCCGCGCACCGGCCACCCCGAGGGCTACGCCAGAAGCCGGTGGAAGCCGGTAGAACGCGCGGGAACCCCCATGGTGCTGCGCAGCACCCGACGGTGCTCCGCGCACACCGGCACGGCACCGCGCCCGCGAACCGCCCGGGTGACCCTCGGCCACTCCGTTCGCGACGGGTCGGCCGCCGGCCGGGCGTACGCCGGCGAGTCCCCGTCCGTCAGGCTCCCGCCGACTCGAATCCCGTCGGTCCGGCACCCACCGGGTCGCCCCCCATCGCGCCGAGCAACCGCTGCGCCTCCGCCAGTTCCGGCCCCATCCGACGCTCCCGCAGCACCCCCGTCGCCTCGTGCAGCAGTTCCCGCGACCGCGCCCGGTCCGCCGCGCCGTCGCCCGACGCGAGCAGCCGCGCCAGGTCCAGCCGCACCAGCGCCGCACCCCCGAGGTCCATGATCTGCTCGCGCACCGCCAGCGACTGCGCGTAGAAGGCGCCGGCCGCCTGCCCGCTCCCCATCTCCGCGTGCACGTGGCCCAGGTCCCGCAGCAGATGTCCCTCACCGATCACGTCACCGTCGTCCCGGCACAGTTCCAGCACCTCGGTGAACGTCCGTACCGCCGCCGCGTACGCCCCCTGCCCCTGTTGCAACTGACCGGCGCGGCGCAGGGTGCGCGCCTCGCCGCCCGTGTACCCGACCGAGCGGTAGATGGCGAGGGCCTCGTCCAGCCGGGCCTGAGCCGTCTCGGTCCGCTGCCGCCGCATCCAGATGTGGGCGCTCTGGGTCAGCACGATGGCCCGGCCCACCACGTCACCGGCCTGGTCGAAATCTCGCAGCGCACGGTCGTACAGCGTCAGGGCCCGGTCGTCGTCGCCCCTCATCCGCGCCAGCAGCGCCAGGTCCCGGTGGCACAGGGCGAGCCCCTGGCGGTCGCCGAGCACCTGGAACAGGTCCAGCGCGGAGGTCAGTACGCTCTGCGACTCCTCGTGCTGGGTTCGCCCGAGGTACAGCACGCCGAGGGAGCTGAGCAGCGCGGCGGTGCCCCGCGTGTTGTCGGCGGCGCGCACGCACTCCAGGGCGAGTTGGTGGGTGCGCAGCCAGTCGTCGAAGTAGCCCTTGCCCTCGAACAGGGTGGCCAGGGTGGTGGTCAGGTCCCAGCACAGCTCGTCCATCCCGGCCTCGGCCGCCTGCTCGACGGCCGCGACGAGGCCGGCGTGCTCGCTGTCCAGCCACTCCAGCGGGTTCACGAGGAGTTCGTCCGCGCAAATGGCGGGCGGCACCCAGCGGGGCGCCGTGCCGTGCAGGACGGTGAAGTCGCCGCCGTAGATCCGCCGGTGGGCCTGCTCGGCCAGGGACAGCCAGCCGCCCACCATCCGCTCCAGTGCCGCCGTCCGCACGGCCGGCTCGTCGTGCAGCAGCAGTTGTTCCCGCGCGAACACCCGGATGATCTCGTGGAAGCGGTAGCGGAACCCGCCCGTGGACTCCACTCCCACCACGTCCAGCATCTGTACGTCGACCAACGGTTCCAGCAGGTCCGACGGGTAGGGCCGGTGGTCGTCCAGGAGGGCCCCGGCCAGCCAGCCCGGCATGGTGGGCGTCCGCGCGAGGCTGAGCAGGCGGAGCAGCTCGCGGTCCTCGGGCGCCAGTCCGTCGTGGGTGAGGGAGAGGCTGGCCCGCATGGTCATCTCCCCGTGCGTCAGCTCGTCCAGCCGGTGGCGCTCGTTGGCCAGCCGCTGCACCATCGACGCCAGGGTCCAGTGCGAGCGTGCGGCGAGCCGGGCGGCCACGATCCGCAGAGCCAGCGGCAGCCCGCCGACGGTCCGGACGAGCATCTCGGCGGCGGCCCGCTCCCGCTCCACCCGCTCGTGCCCGATCACCCGGGCCAGCAGTTCAAGAGCCCGGTCGGTGCTCATCACGTCGAGTTCGACGCGCTGCGCGCCCGGCAGGCCGGTCAGCCGGAAACGGCTGGTGACGAGTACCGCGCACTGGCTGCTGCCGGGCAGCAGCGGACGTACCTGGCTCTCGGACACGGCGTCGTCGAGCACCACCAGGATCCGCCGCGAGGCGAGCAGCGTGCGGTACATCTCCGCCCGCTCGTCCTGCGACTCGGGGATGACGGGCCCGGGGATGCCCAGGGCGCGAAGGAAGCGTCCGAGCACCTCGTTGGACGCGGCGGGCGCACCGGTGGTGCCGCGCAGGTCGCAGTACAGCTGGCCGTCGAGATAGGCGTGTTCCCCCAGCCGGTGCCCCAGGTGGACGGCCAGGGTGGACTTTCCGGTCCCCGGCTTGCCGACGACGACCGCGAGACCGACGGACCGGCGGGAGCCGTCACCCAGCAGCAGCCGCTCGACACCGGCGATCTGCTCCTCGTCGCCGACGAAGTCGGAGGTGTCGGCGGGCAGTTGCCGCGGGACCTCCTCACCGGCAGGGTTTCCGGCCTGCGGGAGCACGGGTGCGTGCCGTCCGCCGGCCGGCCCGTCGACGCGGTACGCGGCCGTACGGGCGGCGACGTCGTGCCCGTCCGAGGGCAGGGACGGGGAGGGAGACAGGGACGCAGACGTGGCCAGGGCCCGGGGCCGGGCCGGGGCGTCGAGGAGGGCGCGGCCGGCGCCGCGCACCAGAACCGGCCCCGGGGACGCAGCCGCGCCCTCGGCCGGGTGCGGCGCGCCCGTCGGCGCCGGAGTCCCGGCGGTGGGGCCGTCGACGTCGGCCGTCCAAGGGGAGAAGCCCGCTGGAGACGTCCTCGCCTTACCGGGTCCGGGCACGGCGGGTCTGCTGCCCTCCGGCGGCCCTTCGGGCAGCCCCTCCGACGGCCCGGGGTGCGGGGCCGGGCCGAGGGCCCCCGGCCCGGCCCCGGTCAGCACGTCCGCGGGGCCGTCCGTCGGACCGTCCGGGAGGGCCTCCCGCAAAGCCACCGGTAAGACATCCGTCAGTGCCCCCGGGAAGGCGTCCGCGAGGACGGGGTCCGGACTCGCCGCGGCCTGACCCACCGGCCCGCCGGCGCGGGGCCCGTCACCGTCGGCCGTCACCAGGGGTACGTCGCCGGCGAGGATGGCCGCCTCGAGGCCGCGCAGCTCGCTGCCCGGTTCCAGTCCCAGTTCCTCGACGAGGAGTTCGCGTCCGACGCGATAGGTCTCCAGGGCTTCGGCCTGCCGCCCGGACCGGTAGAGCGCCAGCATCAGCTGCCCGCGCAGCCGCTCCCGCAGCGGATGGACGTGCACGAGTGTCCGGATCTCGGCGATGAGCTGATGGTGCCGGCCGAGTCGCAACTCCAGGTCGATACGGGTCTCGGCAGCGGTCATCCGCTCCTCGTCGAGCTGGAGCGCCTTGTTGCGCAGCGTCTCGCTGGGCATGCCGTTCAGGCAGCTGCCCTGCCACAGCTCGTCGGCGGCGCGCAGCAGATCGGCGGCGGCGTCCGGGTCGCCCTGCCGGGCGGCGGAGCGCGCCTCGGCGACCCTGCGCGCGAACAGCAGGGCGTCGACCTGCTCGTGCTCGGTCCTGAGGACGTAGCCGGGCGGGCGCGTGGTGATGGCGGCGGCGATTTCGGCCTTGCTGAACAGCTTGCGCAACCGCGACACACAGATCTGGACCTGGGTACGGGCGGTGTCCGGCGGCTCGTCGTGCCAGATCAGATCGACCAGGTAGTCCGTGCTGACGATCCGGTCGGCCTCCAGCAGCAGCGCGGCCAGGATGACTTCCTGACGGCCGGGCGGAACACGCACGGGGCCGTTCGGTCCGGTCACTGTCAGCGGACCGAGAATGCGAAAAGCCACCGAAGCCGGACTGAACACACCTCCGCCGGGTGAAGCAGTCATAATTCTCCCAGGCAGAAGCCGCACCCTGGTCAGGTGGTGGACCGGAAACTCAGTTTGGCTGACGCGTTCACAGCTTGTCCATGGTGCGGACTTTTCATGTTGATGAAGGGCCATTGACCGGGACCCGTCCACTGGGCAGCGGTACCGAAGTGCGTATCGCCGCAGCTCGGGACGTATCCGGATGGTCGTGTCACCCGTCCAGGATTGATCCTCTTCGCCCGTGATAGGCGCGCGATAGCTGCGGGATGCGGCTTTCGCCCACGGTGGTCTCACCGCAGCACCGGCCCACCCGTCGTCATCCGGCCATCATCCCGCCCGTCGTCATCCGGCCATCATCCCGCCCGCTGTCGCTCCGCCCGTCATCGCGCCGCCCCACCGTCGCTTCGCCGACCGGCCGCACGAGAGGACACGCCATGGACATCCCGTACCCCTGCCGCCCCATTCCGAGCCGCGTCATCACCGAGTCCGGGGTGGACCATGTGCGTCTCGCCTACGACTATCTCGACGCGGGGGACGCCGACGGCTACGGCTCACTCCTAGACACCGACGCCCTCGGCACGGAACTGGGGTGGCCCCGACCGCCGGGCATCCGGCACCTGATCTCCCGGATCGTGGCGGACGGCGACTGCGTGGTCGTCATGGGCCGACTGGCCCCGCAGCACCGCGAGTTCGTGGACGTGTTCACCCTCTCCGCGGAGGGCATGCTCCGCAGCTGCCGCCGCTACTACGCCGACGGCCAGGCGTGAGCGGGGCCCGAGGCCGGGGGCCGGAGTCTGCGGTGCGACCCGGCGAGCGGCCCCGGCCGGCACCGCGGGGCCGAGGCGCGGGCCGCCGCCCGTGCCCGGGCAGCCCGGCCCTCCGCCTGCGCACCGACGTCCTCCGCCGCCCCCCACAGGACGGGTGATCGACGGCCGGAGGGACGGCTCGTCCCGGTCAGCACCCGGGCCGACATGCACGGCACCGGCCGGAGGCCGCCCTCACAACCGGCGAACGCCCCGGTAGACGATGCGGTACGAGTCGCCGTCGGCGTGGATCAGCGGCCGAGCGCATCCCGCAGGGTGAGTCCGTGGCGGGTCCTGAGGCGCCGCAGTTCCCAGAGGCTGACCGCCGTGACCGACAGCGGACCGCCGAAGACCGCCGCGCCCCGCACCAGCAGGGGGACGCTGTCGTAGGCGTTCGAGACCAGGTCCGAGAGCGCGAGCTCCCAGACCAGGACGATCGCGATGACCGGAGGCAGCACCTCGTGGATGTCGGCGGTGCGGAACACGTGGATCACCGCCAGGACGGCACCGAAGAACACGAACGCCAGGGCCCACAGCGCCACGAGAGCGAGGGAGACCTCGTACAGGAGGCGCATGTAGTCGGCCGTGGACGGCTTCTCGGGCATCTGCCCGAACGGGACGTCGGCCAGCGTGCCGCGGGTGAGCAGGACGAAGTACAGAATCGCGCCGCCCAGGGCCAGCACCGTCCCGAAGGGCTTCAGCGCCCGCCGCAGGTGCAGGCGCCGGCGGTGCGGACGGCTCGCGATGATGAACGCGCCGACGACGACCGGGAACGTGGCCGCCAGCAGGGTCGCGGACATGACGAGCTGGTCGGCCCGCTGATAGGCCAGGGATGTGGCATCCGAGGTGATGCGGTACGACACCAGGATCCACACCATCGCGACGAGACCGGCCACCGTGCGCAGGACCTGGATCTTCCGCACCACCGGATCGTCCGCCCGGTCCGGCCGCGACGGCTTGCACACCCGGCGTGCGACCGGTATCGGGCCGATCGACCGCCACACCCGCCGCCTCCACGACAGCGGCCGCGGCGGTCCGGGCGGTGGCCCCCAGCCGGGCTGCGGGCCACCGCCCTGCGGCCGGCCCTGCGGTGGCACCCCCGGGCCCTGCGGCTGTGGCGGCCACCCGGGCTGTCCTCCGGCCGGCCGCGGTCCACCACCGTGCGGTCCCCACGGACCCTGCCCACCACTCATCGACGCCCCCCGAACCGTCAAAACATCGGTTTCCGTTCTGAACGATACGCCGTGACACGACGTCAGTTCCCGTCCGGACAGGCCCGCGTCCGCGTCATCGGCCCCGCCCGACTCGTCCGTCGCGTTCAGGACGTGACGTCCCGGGCCTCGGACCGTGCGGCTCCCGGTGGACGCAGAACAAGACCGAGTGCCGCCGCCGAACCTCGTCGCAGTCGTCGTGCCATGCGCGGGCCGGCGAAGGGGCCGACGGCGGCACCTCGGTCCGCCGCCCCACGCCGTCTGCGAGAATGGAACCAGTCCCCGGAGCACGGCCTCATGCGGTGCTCGCCTCCCCACAGGAGCACGCACGGTGTCGCCACAGCACGGAGCCCCTTCTCCCTCCGGGGGACGCAAGCGCCGTTCCTCCGGCGAGCCCCGCAAGCGGACTCCCCCCGCCGCAGGACACCGGCGGCCGGCCGCCCCCGACGGGCAGGGCCACGGGCAGGAACCGGGGCAGGGCCGCCCCTCCCGGCCGGGCGGGCGCGAGGACCGGGCCGCGGACCGGGGCAATGAGCGCGCCACCGGCGACCGGGGCCGCAAGGAGCGACGGCCCGGGAACCGCCGCCCGGCCCCCGGGAGCCAGGACCGCGAGGACTCCCCGTACGGCCGGGACCGCCAGGACCGGAGGGACCTGCAGGCGGACTGCGCCAACTGCTTCGGCCTGTGCTGCGTGGCCCTGCCCTTCTCGCGCTCCGCCGACTTCGCCGTCACCAAGTCCGCCGGCCACGCCTGCTCGAACCTCCGGCAGGACTTCCGCTGTGGCATCCACACGCAGTTGCGCGACAAGGGCTACCCGGGCTGCACCGTGTTCGACTGTTTCGGCGCCGGCCAGAAGGTCTCGCAGATCACCTTCGGTGGCACCGACTGGCGCCGGGCGCCGGAGACCGCGCGCCCCATGTTCGAGGTCTTCCCCGTCATGCGGCAGTTGCAGGAGCTCCTCCGGTACGTCACCGAGGCCCTCGAGCTCCCGCCGGCCCGCCCCGTCCACCAGGAGCTTCGCACGGCGCTGGCCCACATCGAGGGGCTGACCCGCGGCACCGCCGAGTCGATCACCGGGCTGGACGTGAACGCCCTGCGCGACCAGGTCAACCCCCTGCTGCTGCGGGCCGGCGAACTGGCCCGGGCCCAGGTCCCCGGCCCCCGGAAGAACCACCGCGGAGCCGATCTGATCGGTGCGAAGCTGTCCGGCGCCGACCTGAGGGGGGCGAGCCTGCGTGGAGCCCGGCTCGTCGCAGCCGACCTCAGCGGGGCGGACCTGCGCAACGCCGACCTGATCGGGGCCGACCTGCGCGACACGGACCTGCGCGGCGCCGACCTCAGCGACGCACTGTTCCTCACCCAGGCGCAACTGAACGCGGCCAAGGGCGACGCGTCCACCGTGGTGTCCGGATCGCTGCGCCGCCCCGCCCACTGGTAGGCGCGGGGACCGGCACGCCGGAAGGCGCGGGTGACCACCACGCCGACCACGACCGGCCCGCCTCCGTTCACCGAGGGCGGCCCGGGACGCTCCCCGCCCGGCAGCACTCACGGCGCCTCCCGTGTCCGGTGCGGCGCGGGGCGCGCCGGCCTCGATCCCCCACGTCCTGGCCACGCGCACGCGGCGACCCCGTGGCCGGCATGCGCTCCCTCCCCGCGCCCGCCCTTGACGGATTACGGACTGATGGTTGACAGGGTCACACCACAGCGCCACTCTCTGAGAGCGCTCTCAGAGCCATAGCTTCCCTTCCCCCACCGGCAGAAGCCGAACCGGAGGCAGAGCATGCTGCAGACACTCAGATACCGGGCCTGGGCCGTGGTGGCCACGGTCCTGGCCCTGGCGGGCTCACTGCTCGCCGTGGGTGCGTCCTCCACGCCCGCCCACGCGGTCCCCACGACGATCCCCCTCAAGATCACGAACAACTCGGGCCGCGGCGACCAGGTGTACATCTACAACGTCGGCACCGAACTGGCGACGGGCCGCCAGGGCTGGGCCGACGCGTCCGGCACCTTCCACCCGTGGCCCGCCGGCGGCAACCCGCCGATTCCCGCGCCCGACGCCGCGATCACGGGCCCGGCCGCGGGACAGTCGACGACCATCCGGATGCCGAAGTTCTCCGGCCGGGTCTACATGTCCTTCGGCCAGAAGCTGGTGTTCAAGCTGGCCACCGGCGGCCTGGTGCAGCCGGCCGTGCAGAACCCGTCGGACCCCAACCGCAACATCCTGTTCCACTGGGCGGAGTACACCCTCAACGACTCCGGCGTGTGGTTCAACAGCTCGCAGGTCGACATGTTCGCCGTGCCGTACTCGGTCGGCGTGCAGCGCTCCGACGGCAGCACGACGACGGCCGGCCGCCTCAAGTCCGGCGGGTACAACGGGTTCTTCAACGCGCTCAGGGGACAGTCCGGCGGCTGGGGCAACCTCATCCAGACCCGCTCCGACGGCACCGTGCTGCGCGCACTGGCTCCGCTGTACGGGATGGAGACCGGCGCCCTGCCGGCCTCGGTCATGGACGACTACATCAACCGCGTCTGGAGCAAGTACGCGAGCTCCACGCTGACGGTCACCCCCTTCGGCGACCAGCCCAACACCAAGTACTACGGCCGGGTCTCGGGTGACGTCATGAACTTCACCAACGGCTCCGGAGCCGTGGTCACCAGTTTCCAGAAGCCCGACGCCGACTCCATCTTCGGCTGCCACAAGAAGCTCGACGCTCCGAACGACCAGGTGCGCGGCCCCATCTCCCGCACGCTGTGCGCCGGCTTCAACCGCTCCACCCTCCTCACCAACCCCAACCAGCCCGACACGAGCTCGTCCGGCTTCTACCAGGACGGTGTCACCAACCACTACGCCCGGCACATCCACGCGCAGATGGCCGACGGCAAGGCCTACGCCTTCGCCTTCGACGACGTGGGCAACCACGAGTCCCTCGTCCACGACGGCAACCCGCGCGAGGCCTACCTCACCCTGGACCCCTTCAACTGACCGGCCCCACGCCGTGAGGGCAGGCGGGTGACAGAGCCCGACCGGGCCAGGGCCGTCCGACGCCACGCACACCAGTGCGGTGGTCGCGCCGGACGGTCCTGGCCCGGCGCCATGGAGGCCCGGCGGGCATACGCTGACGGCGGGCGAACCACTCCGCTTCCACTCCGCGCACCCGCCTTCTGGACTCGGGAGCGGCCTTACCCCACCATGGTTGTCATGAACACGACTCGGAAAATGGCTATCGCCCTCTCCGTGACCGCCGTTCTCACCCTGAGCACGGCCGGTGTCGCGCAGGCGGACCCGACGGTGCCGGAGCACGCGGTCATCGTCTGTGACAGCGCGAGTTTCTACGCGAACTACGACAGCGCGTCAGGGCCGGTCAACCTGAAGCGGATCCTGTACCGCGGCGACAAGGTCGGACACACCCGCGGCGCCCACCCGGTCTACAACGGCTGGGCGGCCACCTTCGACTTCGGCCCCAACGACTGGGGCTACGTCCGGGAGGAATGCCTGGGCGGCTACGGATCCTGGTGACCGAAGACCACGACGGGACGGAAGGGACACACACATGACCCGCACGAGCAGGTTCGCCACCCTTGCCCTGGCCGCTGCCGCGACCATCGCCATGTCCACCAGCCCCGCCAGTGCCGCCAACGGCACGGTGGGCGAACGCGAAACCGTCTGCGCCAACGACCTGTTCGTCCGGGTCAGCGCCCCCCACGGAGCGTGGCTGGGCACCCTGTACCGGGGACAGACGTTCCTGGTCGAACAGGACGGCGGGGACTGGGTCTACGGCTTCGCCTACGGAGACATCAACCGCCGCGGCTGGGTCCAGAACGGCTGGTTCTGCTGAGCCCGCAGCCACCAGGGCCCCGTGCGACGTCCCGGCGGACCGGTGACACGACCCGCGCAGAAGGCGCGTGAACGGGGGAGGACTTTCCGTGTTCGGCGGTTCGGCGTGGATGACGACACCGGCCGCCGACCACAGGAGGCCCTCTCCCGTCGACGCGACGAGCCCCGGGGCGCCCCGACGGGCCCCGGGTGTTGTCCGCCGGCGTCTGGATCCGCAGCCGGTGCAGGCCGCGTACGACGAAGCCGCAAGGGCACAGCACCGCGGCTCCCCCCGCGGCAAACCCATTGGGCGACCGATGAGGAACCGCCACAGAGGTCGCCGCAGCAGGTGTGGACTCAGTGGAGGCAGAGGCAGAAGGGATGGCCGGCCGGGTCCGCGTAGACCCGCCAGTTGGCGTCCGGGCGGAGCTGGTCCGTCCGCTCCAGCACGGTCGCACCGAGAGCGAGCGCCCGCTCCTCCTCCCCCTCGAGATCGTCCACGTCGAAGTCCAGGTGGAGCTGTTGCGGGCGCTCCTGGCCGGGCCACTGGGGCGGTCGGTAGCCGTCCACCCGCTGGCAGCCCAGCGGGGTCCCCTCGAACCCGTGCACCTCGACCCAGTCGGAATCGTCCTCGTCCGCGACCACCCGGCCACCGAGCAGCTCCGCGTAGAACTGAGCAAGCCGGACCGGATCGTCGCAGTCCAACGCCACCATCTGCAGCCTTCGGATCACTTCCGACACCTCGCACTCGTCGACCACTTCCACGGCGTCCCGTACGGGAGGGGACGTCCTGTACGGGTGGGGTGGTACCCGCCCCCGCGACCAGCATGCGAGACGGCTCCGCCGACGACCTGCACCAGCTCACCGGATCCCGCTCTCCGGGCGGCGCCCCTATGGATCACGTTCGGGTCCGTGACCCACGCCTGCGCCACCTCGCATGGTGGCCGCACGCATAGCCACCCCCAGAACTATGTTGCCCCACCACATGTGCGCCTGACCTGCGCTTTCCTACGGTGTGCCGACACCCACCCGTCCCCACCGCACACGAGGAAGTGGCGCACATGGCCTCCCCAGCATCCGCTCCACCGACGCCGAACAACCTCAAGCGCATCGTCGCCGCGTCCCTCATCGGCACCACCATCGAGTGGTACGACTTCTTCCTCTACGGCTCCGCCGCCGCCCTCGTCTTCAACAAGCTGTTCTTCCCGGACTCCGACCCGCTCGTCGGCACACTCCTGTCGTTCCTCACGTACGCGGTCGGATTCGCCGCCCGACCGCTGGGCGCCCTCGTGTTCGGGCACTACGGAGACCGGCTCGGGCGTAAGAAGCTGCTGGTGCTGAGCCTGCTGATGATGGGCGGGGCGACGTTCGCCATCGGTCTGCTGCCCACGCACGCCACCGTCGGGGGCGCCGCGCCCATACTGCTGACCGCACTGCGGCTCGTGCAGGGCTTCGCGCTGGGCGGCGAGTGGGGCGGGGCGGTGCTGCTCGTCTCCGAGCACGGGGACGCGCGGCGGCGCGGATTCTGGGCCTCGTGGCCGCAGACCGGCGCACCGGCCGGCCAGCTGCTGGCGACGGGTGTGCTGTCACTGCTCACCGCCGTGCAGTCGGACTCCACGTTCGAAAGCTGGGGCTGGCGGATTCCGTTCCTGCTGTCGGGCGTGCTGGTGATGGTCGGTCTGTGGATCCGGCTGTCCGTCGACGAGTCGCCGGTCTTCAAGAAGGCGCTGGCGCAGGCCGAGGCCCGCAAGGCCGAGGTGGACCCGGTCGCCGAGAAGATGCCCCTCGTGGCCGTTCTGCGCCACCACTGGCGTGACGTGCTCGTCGCGATGGGCGCGCGCATGGCCGAGAACATCAGCTACTACGTGATCACCGCCTTCATCCTCGTCTACGCCACCACGTCGGTCGGTCTCTCCAAGCAGACCGCGCTCAACACCGTACTGATCGCCTCGGGCGTGCACTTCGTGGTCATCCCGCTCTGGGGCGCGCTGTCCGACCGGATCGGCCGCCGGCCGGTGTATCTGATCGGAGCGGTCGGCATCGGCCTGTGGATGTTCCCGTTCTTCGCGCTCATCGACACCGGCAGGTTCAGCGCCCTCCTCCTCGCGGTGACCGTGGGCCTGGTGCTGCACGGGGCGATGTACGCGCCGCAGGCCGCCTTCTTCTCCGAGATGTTCGCGACCCGGATGCGCTACTCGGGTGCCTCCATCGGCGCCCAGTTCGCCTCCGTCGCGGCAGGCGCCCCCGCCCCGCTGATCGCGACCGCGCTCCTGTCCGACTACGACAGCTCCACCCCCATCTCCCTCTACGTGATCGCCGCCGTGCTGCTGACGGTGGTCGCCATCGTCGCCGCCAAGGAGACCCGCGACCGCGACCTGGCCGACGTGACCGACGTGGCGCCCTCCGGCAACCGCAGGACGCCGGCGAAGGCCCGCGCGGCCGATTCGCCCACACGCTGAACCGGGCCCTCCGGTCTCACCGGCCCCCGTACGCCCGCCCGTACGGGGGTCAGTGCTGTGCCGGTGCTGGTGCCGACAGCCGGTGCAGGCGCAGGGCCAGCTGGATCTCCAGGGCGCGGGCCGGGCTCTGCCAGTCGTCGCCGAGGAGCCGGGCGACGCGCTCCAGTCGCTGGGCGACCGTGTTGACGTGGACGTGCAGTTCGTCCTTGGTGCGGGCCGGACTCATGCCGCAGGCGAAGTACGCGTCGATGGTGCGCAGCAGGTCGGTCCCGCGCCGCTCGTCGTAGGCCACGACCTGGCCGATGGTGCGCTCGACGAAGCCCGCGACATCCCGCTCCCCGGCGAGGAGCAGCCCGAGGAATCCGAAGTCCTCGGCGGCGGCCCCGTCCCCCGCGCGGCCGAGGAGGCGCAGCGCGTCGAGACAGCGTCTGGCCTCCGCATAGCCCGCGGCCACGGCGTCCGGGGCGGTGGCCAGGTCCTCGACCGGGGCCGAGGCGCCGACGGTGACGGCCTCGTGGACGGCCGCCCCCAGGTGCCGGGCGGTACGGCGGGCCACCTCGGTGGCGGTGTCGCCCGTGCCCAGCGGCAGCAGCAGGACGGTGCCGCCGTCGCGGGCGGCGGCGAGGCCCTGCCGGGTCGCGGCGAGGTGGGACGCGGCGGCCCACAGCCGGCGACGGGCGTCCGCCTCCTGTTCGGCGTCCTGCGCCGTGCTGTCGAGGCGGGCGGCGAGCACGACGTGTGTGGAACCGAGGTCGGCATGCAGCCGGGTGGCCCGTTCCCGCAGCAGGCGCGGGTCGCGGTCGCGGGCGTCCAGCAGATCGTCGAGGAGCTCACCGCGGACGCGCTGTTCGGCCTCGGCGGCGGACCGCCGGGCGAGCAGCAGCAGCGAGGTGACCATCGCGGCGCGTTCCAGGGTGCGCTGGTCGACGGGGTCGAGTCCGGGATGCCCGCGCAGCGTGAGCGCGCCGAGCAGTTCGCCGCCCGCGGTGACGGCGGCGACCCACGCGTCGCCGTGCCGCACCGCGTGTCCTTCGGCGCGGGAGGCCTCCAGGGGGCCCGCGGGCGCGTCGCCCGCCTCGCTGAACTCGACCGTGCCGTCCAGGACCTGGGAGACGGCGGCGGCCACGTCATGGACCCCGCCGCCGCGCAGAACGAGCTCGGCGAGCCGGTCGTGGACCTCGGAGGCCCGCTCGATGACGGCGCTGCGGTCCTGGATGATCTCGTTGGCCCGCTCCAGGCCGGCGAGGGCCGCACGGGTCTCGGTCAGCAGGTTCGCCGTGTCGATGGCGGCCGCGGCGAGCGCGGCGAAGGAACCGAGCAGGGCGATCTGCTCGTGCTCGAAGACCCGGGCTCGGCGGTCGGCGGCGTACAGCACGCCGATGACGCCGGACCCGAGCATCAGCGGCACGCCGAGGATGGCGACCAGCCCCTCGTCCTGGACGCCCGTGTCGATGGTGACGGTGTGCTGGAAGCGGGCGTCCTTGAAGTAGTCGTCGGTGACGTAGGGGCGGGCGGTCTGGGCGACGAGTCCGCCGAGGCCCTCGCCCATGCCGAGGCGGAGCTGCTGGAAGCGGGCGGCGACCGAGCCCTCGGTGACACGCATGTAGGTGTCGCCGCGCTCCGGGTCGTTCAGGCTGAGGTAGGCCACGTCCGTGCCCAGCAGGGAGCGGGCGCGCTGCACGATCGCCTGGAGAACCGCGTCCAGGTCCCTGAGGCCCGCCAGGTCGTGGGCGGTCTCGAAGAGGGCCGACAGCTCGGCCTCCCGGCGGCGCCTTCCCTCCAGCTCGGCCCGGACCCGCAGCGCGAGCAGCTTGGCGTGTTCCAGCTCGGCGATCCGCTCGGCCGTGGCCCCCTCGGCGCGGGCCCGCAGCACCGGCTGCTCGTAGGCGTCGGCCGCCGCGCCTCTGGCCAGCAGCTCGAGGAACGGCGCCCCGGTGCCGCCGGACGCCGCTCCGGCCCGGACCGCGGCGTTCCCGGCATCGCCCGGGGCACCGGCGGCCGTGGCGGCACCCTCGGCGGCGGCAACGGCATCGGTGGCCGGGCGCTCCGCCCGGGCGTCAGCGCCGGGGGTGGGGCGCTCGGTCGGCTGCACGTGATCGCGGGACATGCTCACAGGATTCACCATCGCCCCGTCCGTCCGGCAGGCCTGTGGAAAACTCACGGGGCCTCGCCCGGCTCACCCGGCTTCACGGGGCCGGGTGGACCGGAGGATCAGCGGACCCGCGCACCCCGGACCGCCGCGCATCCGCCGGGCCCGAACGCTTTCGGGGCCCGTACTGCACAGAAGGCACCCTCAGTGCGCGGTCCACCCCCCGTCCATGACGAGCGACGCACCGGTCACGAAGGACGCCGCAGGCCCGCACAGATACGCCACCGCCTCCGCGACCTCCTCCGGCTCGATGAGCCGCTTGAGTGCGCTGTCCCGCAGCAGCACCTCGGTCAGCACGCGCTCCTCGGGAATGCCGTGCGCCCGGGCCTGGTCGGCGAGCTGCTTCTCCACGAGCGGCGTACGGACGTAGCCGGGGTTCACGCAGTTCGAGGTGACGCCGTGCGGGGCGCCTTCCAGCGCGGCCGTCTTGGACAGCCCCTCCAGACCGTGCTTGGCGGACACGTAGGCCGACTTGTACGGCGAGGCGCGCAGGCCGTGGACGGAGGAGATGTTGACGATGCGGCCCCAGCCCTGCCCGTACATGTGCGGCAGGGCTCCGCGGACGAGCCGGAACGGGGCCTCCAGCATGACGGTGAGCACGGTGTGGAAGACGTCGGGCGGGAAGTCCTCGAGAGGGCTGACCAGCTGCAGCCCCGCGTTGTTGACGAGGATGTCGGTGCCCGCGGCGGCGTGTTCGGCGGCGTCCAGGTCGGTGAGGTCGAGGACGTGCGGTTCGACGGTGCCCGGCAGGCCGGCGGCCGGTGCGGCGAGCGCCGTGAGACCGGCGGCGTCACGGTCGACCGCTCTGACCTTCGCCCCGGCGGCGGCCAGCCGCAGCACGCAGGCGCGGCCGATACCGCCGGCGGCACCGGTGACGAGGGCGGTCCGGCCGCCGAGGTCGGGCGAGGGGGCGTGGGGACCCTGGAAGGGACTGGGCACGGTCATGCCTCGACCCTAGGCAGCCGCCCCCCACCACCCCATGTGCTCAGAACCCACACTTCACAGGGAGGCGATGGGTTCGAACCACGTCGGCGTGTCCGACTGCGCCTGCTTGATCCGGTGCAGCGCGAACTCGTCCATCTGCGGCAGCGCGTCCACCTCGTACCACCCGACGTCCAGCGACTCGTCGTCGTTGACGCAGGCCTCGCCGCCCACCGCGCGGCACCGGAAGGTGATGTCCATGTACTGGCAGACGTCCCCGTTGGGGTAGGTGACGGGTTCCAGCGCCTCCACGAGGACGACCCGTTCCGCGACGCAGTGCACCGCCGTCTCCTCCTGGACCTCCCGCACGGCACAGACCGCGGGCTGCTCGCCCGGCTCCGGGATGCCACCGATCAACGACCACTTGCCGTTGTCCGTACGACGCCCCAGCAGCACTCTGCCCTCGTCGTCGAAGACGACAGCGGTGACTCCGGGAAGCCACAGCAGCTGCTGACCGGCCGATACGCGCAGGGAGCGGATGAATTCAGGAGTTGCCATGAGCCCGACCCTAATGGCCCCGATCCGGCGCCCCGACCGGTTGTGGGGGCGTACGGCGGTCGTACGGCTACACGCCACCCGCGCGCCCACCGCGCACTCCCGCGCCGATCGCCCGGCCGAGGCCACCGGCCGCGACCAGCACGAGAGCGATCTCGGGCAGGATGCCCAGCCGGGTCGCGGGCGTCCGCGACGAGCGCAGCGGCACCTCCTGGACCAGCGAGTCCGCCACGAACATGCCGGTCCTCTGCGTGATGGTTCCGTCCGGCATGATGACCGCGCTGACCCCGCTGGTCACCGGCACGGTCACGGTCCTGCTGTGCTCGACGGCCCGGATGCGGGACATGGCGAGCTGCTGGTGGGTCATCTCGCTGCGGTCGAAGGTCGCGTTGTTGCTGGGCACGGAGATCATCTGTGCGCCGCCGGTGACGGTGGCGCGCACGGCCCAGTCGAACGCGGCCTCGTAGCAGGTGGCGAGGCCCACGCGCGTGCCGTCGAGGGTGAAGACGCCCGGTTCGCCGCCCCGGCTGAAGTCCTGGCGGACCATGGAGGTCCAGTTCTCGTTGATCGCCCCGAGGAGCGAGCGGAGCGGCAGGTACTCGCCGAACGGCTGGATCTGCCGCTTGTCGTAGGTGTCGACGGGGCCGTCGTCCGGGTCCCACAGGATCTGCTCGTTGAACAGCTTGCCGTCCCTGTCCACCACCCCGCCGACGGAGATGGGCGCGCCGATCGACCTGGCGGCGGTGTCGATCACCACGCGCGCGTCGGGGTTGGCGAACGGGTCGATGTCCGAGGAGTTCTCGGGCCACAGCACGAAGTCGGGCCTGGCGGTCTTCCCGGCCCGCACCTCGGCGGCCAGCCGTTCCGTCTCGCGCGCGTGGTAGTCGAGCACGGCGCGGCGCTGGGCGTTGAAGTCGAGGCCCGCGCGCGGGACGTTGCCCTGGATGACGGCGACGGTGACGGTGCCGTCCTCGGCCGCGTCGCTGACCAGCGGGCGGGCGGCGAGGGCCGCGAGAAGGGGCACGGCCAGGCCGAGCAGGGCCGCCGCCGCGGCGGGTCGCCGCACCGCGCGCGTGCGGCGCGCTTCGACGGCGAGGCGGACGGTCTCGTACAGCGCGAAGCCGCACAGGACGACCGCGAAGCCCAGCACGGGGGTGCCGCCCAGGGCGGCGAGCGGCAGGAAGACGCCGTCGGCCTGCCCGAAGGCGATCTTGCCCCAGGGGAAGCCGTTGAACGGTGCACGCGCGCGTGCCGCCTCGCCCGCGATCCACAGCGCCGCGGCCCACACCGGCCAGGCGCGCAGTGTGGAGACCACCGCGATGCCCGCGCCGACCAGCGCGACGAACACCGCCTCCACCACGACGAGCGCGAGCCAGGGCCCCGGACCGACCTCCACGCCGGTCCACACCAGCAGCGGCAGCAGGAAGCCCAGGCCGAAGAGGTAGCCGAGGCCGAGGCCCGCCTTCCAGTTCCGGCCGCGCAGCACCCAGCCGAAGACGGCGAAGGCCGGCAGGGCCAGCCACCACAGGGTGCGCGGCGGGAAGCTGACGTAGAGCAGCACTCCGGAGAGCACGGCCGCGGCGTACGGCGCGAGACGTCCGAGCCGCGCGAGGCGGGCGCCGCGCGACGCGGACGCCGCCCGGGGCTCCAGCCGGTCCGACTCGCCGACGGAGGTTGCGGTGACGGTCACTCCGGGAGTGTACGGCGGCCGGCTCGGGCACAGACAGCACGGTCCGCGGCGCCGCCACCGCCCCCCTTCACCGGACGGAGATCCACCGCCTCCGCCCACGACAGCGGTCCCCAGCCGTCCGGGACTCCGCCCATGCCGCCTGCCGGCAGCGGCGCGGCGCGCAGACCGCGAAGCGCAGACCACAGGCAGACCGCAGACCACAGGCAGACCGCAGCCCGCAGTCCGCAGTCCGCAGTCCGCAGCCGTACGGTGATCAGTCCGTGACGGGCGGGTCGCCCCGGATCACTGAACCACCCCACCGTTTCCACATAACTCGTCCGCGACTTATCCACAAACCGTCCACCAGCGGTTACGGTGGCCACCTCCTGGTCATGGCCCCTCGTGGGCGTGCCACCGGGACGGTCACAGGTCGGGGGCGACCTGGTTCTTGGTTCGGGGGGCGGGGTGGGCATCAGGGGGATGCCGTCTGCGGACGCGGCGGACGGTGAAAGACGGAACGCTTCCGGCGTACGGAACGCTTCCGATGTGGCCGGCACGGTGATCCTCGGCGCGTGCGCCGTCTGGTCCCTGGCCACGGCCGCGGCACACAATGGCCGGCCCGAGGGCGTGCTCCTCGCGGTGCTGGCCGTGGCCGCCGGTTACGCCGCGGGCCGGATGTCCGGCGCGCTGCTGCCGGTCGCCGCGCCCTGCGCGTGGGCGCTGGCCGGTGTCGCGCTCGCGGTCGCCGTTCCGCATCTCGCGCCGGGGCCGCAGATCGTCGCGCCGCTCGGGCACGCGGGGGCCACCGCGGCCGTGCTGGCGCTGTCGGCGGGTTCCGCGTGCTGTGCGGTCTGGGCCTGCCGGTCCCGGGCCGCGCGCCTCGCGCTGGGCGTGCCGGCCGTGGCGACCGTGGTGGCGTCCGTCGTGCTCGGTTCCGCCGCCGGGGGCGTGGCGTGCGGCGCGGTGCTGGTGTGCTCACTGGCGGCCGGTCACATGCGCCACCGCGGCTCGGGCATCCTGGGGCTGGCGCTGGCCGCTGCCCTGGTAGCCGGGCTGACCTGGGCCGTCGCCTCCCATCACCTGCCGGGCGGGCTCGCCACGGTCCTGGACGGACACCTGACGTCACACCGCGTACGGCTGTGGCACGACGCGCTGGACATGGCCCGGCAGGACGCCGCCCTGGGCGTCGGACCCGGTCGCTTCGGGGACCTGAGCGCGACGGCGACCGCGACGGCGACCGGCTTGCCGCCCGCCGACGGCAAGCCGCACTCCGCGCCGCTCCAGCAGGCGGCCGAGCAGGGCGTCACCGGGGTGGTTCTGCTGGCGGCGGTCTTCGGGTGGGTGCTCCACGCGCTGTGGCGCACCCCGCGTCCGACGCCGATCGCACTCACGGCGGGTGCCGCCCTGACGGTGCTCGCGGCCATCGCGTCGGCCGGCAACGCGCTGAGCTTCACGGCGGTCACGGCGGGAGCGGGCGTACTGGCGGGCCTGGCCACCGCACGACCGTTCACGGACGAGGTTCAGGAACTCCCGAGCCCCCCGGGATGACACGTACCGGCAGCGCGACCGCCCGACCGGGTGACTGACGCCAGCCGCACGAGAACCGCGGGACGGACGCCATGCGTACGGGCGGTGGACCTCAGTGGGCCGAGCCGGGCGACCCCGGCCGCAGCCGGTCCCTGATGACCCGCACCGCCGCCTCGGCGTCGTCCACCGTGACCGTGAACGTGTGCCCGTCCCACAGGCGCAGCACGACACCCTCGCCACGGCGTACGACGACGGCGGTGCCCTGCTCGGGACGCCAGCGGTATCCCCAGCCACCCCAGTGACGCGGGGTGACGTGCGGGGCGAAGTCGGCGCCCACGACGTGGGCGAGCGGGATGCGGCGGCGCGGCACGCCGATGTGGCCGCACCGCACTTCCAGGGTCTCCTGGTCGACGCGCAGCGCGACGTGCACGAAGGCGAGAGTGCCGAAGAGGGCCAGCAGGCCTGCCGCGATGCAGCCGACGACCGCCATGGCCAGCGGCGCGATGCCGGAGGTCCACGCGGAGTCCACGGCGAGTTCGATGCCGAGGGCGAGACAGGCCGCACCGGCGAGCGCCGCCAGCCACTGGACCCGGTTGGTGGCACGCCCGGTCCACACGTCGGGGTGCGGGCCGTGCCTCTTGCCGTGGATGTGGTCCCTCATGTTTCGAGCGTACTCAGGATCCGCTGCGCAAGCCGTCGTCACGGACGGTGACTGCGCCGGACGGGCGACGCGTGGGATACCGGACCGCGTTCCGGGCCGCCGGCCTCGGGACGCGCATCCGGTCCCGGTCAGCCCGCCGTCGCCACCGTCCGCAGCGTCCGCCCCTCCTCGTAGGACAGCGCTGCGGGGGGCAGGGGGCCCTCCCGGCCGCTGAGCAGCACCGTCAGGGTGCCCGCGGCCGCGGCGTGCGGCGCCGGCCGCCCTCCGATCCGGCGCAGCGCCTGCGCGGCGACGGCTTCCGCGGAGCCGTGCAGGACCAGCGGCGGGAGACCGGGGCGCTGGACGGCGGCCCGGATGCGCTCGGCGACCAGCTCGTAGTGGGTGCAGCCGAGGACGACGGTCGTCACGTCGCCGGGTGTCAGCCGCGCGGCGGCGGCCACCGCGGCGTCGATCGCGGTCTCGTCCGCGTGTTCGACGGCCTCCGCGAGCCCCCAGCAGGGCACCTCGGTGACGCTCACGCCGTCGGCGAAGTCCTCGATGAGGCCCTTCTGGTAGGGACTGCCGGTGGTGGCGGGGGTGGCCCAGATGGCGACGGGTCCGCCGCCCTCCGCGGCCGGCTTGATCGCCGGGACGGTGCCGACGACCGGGATGCCGGGCTCCAGCCGGGCGCGCAGTGCGGTCAGGGCGTGCACGGTGGCGGTGTTGCAGCCGACGATGAGGGCGTCGGGCAGGTGCTCGGCGGCGGCCCCCGCGACGGCGAGCGCGCGCTCCGTGAGGTCCTCGGGTGTCCTCGGTCCCCAGGGCATGCCGTCGGGGTCGAGGGAGAGGACGAGATCGGCGTCGGGGCGGAGACGCCGTACCGCGGCCGTGGCCGCGAGCAGACCGATTCCGGAGTCCATGAGCGCGATCTTCACCCGGCCACGATAGACGATGAGCCGTGTCCGGCCCGTGCCGTGGGGCACACTGCCGGCGTGAGCATCCTCGCGTGGACCGCCGCCGGATCCTTCGCCGCCTGGCTCTGGCTGCTGCTCTGCCAGGGCTTCTTCTGGCGCACGGACGTCAGGCTGCCGCCGCGCCGGGAGCCTGACACGTGGCCGTCGGTGTGCGTCGTCGTCCCCGCGCGTGACGAGGCGGCGGTACTGGGCATGAGCCTGCCGTCCCTGCTCGCGCAGGACTATCCGGGCCGGGCGGAGGTGTTCCTCGTCGACGACGGCAGCACGGACGGCACCGGTGAGCTGGCCCGGGACCTGTCCCGTCGGCACGGGGGGCTGGCGCTCACCGTGGACTCGCCGGGCGAGCCGCCCGCCGGCTGGACGGGCAAGCTGTGGGCGGTGCGGCACGGCATCGGCCTGGCCCGCGCGCGTTCACCCGAGTACCTGCTGCTGACGGACGCCGACATCGCGCACGCGCCGGACAGTCTGCGGGAGCTGGTGGCGGCGGCCCGCACGGGCGGTTTCGACGTCGTCTCCCAGATGGCCAGGCTGCGCGTCGAGAGCGTGTGGGAGCGGCTGGTGGTCCCGGCGTTCGTCTACTTCTTCGCGCAGCTGTATCCGTTCCGGCGCGTCGGCAGGAAGAGGGCGCGTACGGCCGCGGCGGCAGGCGGCTGCGTCCTGCTGCGTGCCGCGGCCGCCGAGCGGGCGCGCATCCCGGACGCCATCCGGCACGCCGTGATCGACGACGTGGCGCTCGCGCGGGCGGTCAAGAACAGCGGGGGCAGCGTCTGGCTGGGTCTGGCCGACCGGGTGGACAGCGTGCGCCCGTACCCGGCGCTGCGCGATCTGTGGCGGATGGTCTCGCGCAGCGCCTACGCGCAACTGCGGCACAGTCCCGTCCTGCTGGCCGGTACGGTCGCCGGGCTCGCCCTGGTGTACCTGGTGCCGCCGGTGGCGGTGACCGTGGGCGCGGCGACCGGGGACGGGGCGGGGGCGCTGTTCGGCGCGCTCGCGTGGCTCGTGATGACGGGGACGTACGTGCCGATGCTCCGCCACTACCGACAGCCCCTGTGGCTCGCGCCCCTGCTGCCGTTCACCGCCTTCCTCTATCTCCTGATGACGGTCGGCTCCGCGGTGCAGCACCAGCGGGGGCGCGGCGCGGCGTGGAAGGGCCGCACCTACGCGCGCGTGCACGCGGCGCCCGACGAGGGGTGAGCCGCGGACCGGTTCACTTGCGGCCCGGTGTCCAATTCATGCCCCACCCGTAGGCGTAGTCGACCGTCCGCTGCGGGCTGACGCCGCGTTCGGGGACCAGGAACCGCGACTCGCGCTGCACGACCAGGTCGCCGCCGTTGTTGGTGATCAGTGCGAGGGCGCAGACCGGCGAGGGGACCGTGCACTCGTCGAGCGAGAAGTCGATCGGGGCGCCGTGCTGCGGCTGGAGGGTGACCGTGGCGTTCAGGTCGGCGAAGGAGCGGGCGCCCTCATAGATGGTCACGAAAACGAGCAGGCGCCGGAAGTCGTTCTTGTGGTCCAGGTTGACGGTGAGGTTCTCACCGGTCGACACGGCGCCGGTGCGGTCATCGCCGTCGAGATGGATGTAGGGCGGCTGGTGCAGCGACCCGAAGGCGTTGCCGAGGGCCTGTACGACACCTTTGCGGCCGTCGCTGAGCTCGTAGAGGGCGCACAGGTCGAGGTCGAGGTCGTCGTGCATGGCGACGGGCCGGCCCAGTTTGCTCGCCCAGCCGGAGAACTGCTTGCGCACCTGCCAGTTGAGGTTGACGCGCAGTTGGCCGGAGGCGCCGCCCTGTTTTGTCAGGGACACCGACGGGGCCGCCTTGGTGAGCGTCACCTTGGTCAGCCGGACGGGAGCGGCCGGGGGCGCCGTGGGCGGGGGCGGGGGCACGGCGACGGGCGGTGCCACGGTCATGGGCGGTGCGGGCGGCATGGGCGGGGGCGGGGGTGCGACGGCGGGCGCGGTCCGCTGCGGCTCGTCCACGGTGATGCCGTAGTCGGTGGCCAGGCCCTGCAGCCCGCTGCCGTAGCCCTGGCCGACCGCGCGGAATTTCCAGGCGCCCTGCCGACGGTAGAACTCGCCGAGCACGAACGCCGTTTCGACGCTCGCGCCGCTGCTGTCGAAGCGCGCCGCGACGGTGTCCTGCGCGGCGTCGCGGACCTCGATGTACAGGTCGGGGACCTGGCCGAAGGAACCGCCGTCGCTGGAGGCGGCGAGGATCACCGTCTCGATCGCGGGCTCCACGCGCGCGAGGTCGACAAGGAGGCTGTCGGTGACCCGACCGCCGTCGTTCCGCTTGCCCTCGTGGCGGATCGCGCCGGAGGAATGCACCGGCTGGTTGTAGAAGACGAAGTCGCCGTCGGAACGGACCTTTCCGCCGACCAGCAGCAATGCCGAGGCATCCGCGTCGGGCACGCCCGGCCCGGAACGCCATCCGACTTCCACCCTCAGTGCCGCGGTCGGCACCGGCGTGTTCGATCCTTTCGACATTGTCATGTCCGCCCCCATCACGTGTCAGCGCGCCGACCGAATCCGGCCGCCCGTCCTGATCTCTGTCCGCACAACCTATTCCACGTCCCCGAAGCGTCACCGAGGAGGCCGGAGGCAGAACAGCCCGACCCGTCGGTAACCCGCCCGGATCTCGGCCTTTACACGATCAAGCAATCTTCCGCTGCCCCATTTTGCCAACTTCGCTCGCATTGGGGATCCGGCGTCACCCCGGGCACGAAAAACAACCCTCTTATCGGTCTCCCCAATCAGCACATCGTGGGCTTAACTTATGTGCCATGACCTCCCCCCGCTCCACTTATGGCGGCGGCTACTACTCCGCCTCCTTCCCGGACACTCCGATCTACGACTCGCTCGTGGCCGAGCGGGGCACCCCGCAGATCGCCCCGATCCGGGTCCCCGCCGCCTACGACATGCCGGGCAGCCACCTGCCCGCCCTGCCGTCCGCGCTCCCCGCCCTCCCGGCAGCCCCGTCCCAGCCCTCCTACGGCTATCAGCAGGCACCGCAGTCCGCTCCGCTGCAGCAGGCGCCCGCGCCGTACATCCCACAGCAGGCCGCCGCGCCGCGCGGCTACCCCGCGCCGTACCCGCAGCAGCCGCGACCCGCCGCGCCCGCCGGCTACGAGGCGATGCGCCCCGCGGCTCCCCGGCCCGCTCCGGCTCCGGCTCCGGCTTCCTACCAGGACCCGTACAACAACCAGCAGTACCGCGGTTACTGAGACTTTCCCCGGCCTGTCGGTGCCACCTGGCACGATGGCCGCATGGGGAACGCTCAGCTGCAGTCGATACACATCCACCCGGTCAAGGCGCTCGGTCGCCTCTCGCCCAGGCAGGCCGTCGTGGAGCCCTGGGGGCTGGCCGGAGACCGGCGCTGGATGCTGGTCGACGACGGGGGAAGGGTCGTCACCCAGCGCCAGCAGCCGCGCCTCGCGACGGCCGCCGCCGAGTTGCTGCCCGGCGGCGGCCTGCGGCTGTCCGCGCCCGGGGCGGAGCCGGTGACGGTGGCCGTGCCCCGTCCGGACGGAGCGGTGCCGGTGGAGATCTTCCGGGACAAGGTACGGGCGGTCCCGGCCGAGGACGCGGCGGTGCACGCCTGGTGCAGCGCGTTCCTGGGCACCGACGTACGCCTCGTGCACATGGCCGACCCGGCGGGCTGCCGGCCCGTCGACCCGGAGTACGCGCTGCCGGGCGAGACCGTCTCGTTCGCCGACGGCTATCCGCTGCTGGTCACCACCACCGCCTCCCTCGAAGCCCTCAACTCCCTGATCGCGCGGGGTGAGCACCCCGGCGAGGGCCCGCTGCCCATGAACCGCTTCCGGCCGAACGTGGTCGTGACGGGCACCGACGCCTGGGCCGAGGACGACTGGTCGCGCGTGTCCATCGGCGAGGTCGCCTTCCGCGTCGCGAAGAGATCCGGTCGCTGCGTCGTGACCACGACCGACCAGAGCAGCGGCGAGCGCGGCAAGGAGCCGCTGCACACGCTGGCCCGGCACCGCCTCATGGACGGCAAGGCCGTCTTCGGACAGAACCTGGTGCCCCTGTCGCCCGGCACGATCCGAGTGGGCGACCCGGTGCGCGTCGTCGGCTGAGACCGTTGGTCCGTACGCCGGGCGGCGCGGGGACGGGAACCCGGGGTGACATGCACCGCGTTGACGTGGTGTGAGGAGTTCGTGAGGGCTCCGGTCCGGGCGGGTGAGGGAGTGACGGCGCCCTCTCCTGGCCCGGGTCCGGGGTGAACGGCTCCGGCAAGAGTTGTCACGGAGCGGGAAGGAGGGGTGCGGATCGTGCGCGCGATCAGCGGACTCTGGCGCTGGCGGCACAATCCGTTGTGCCGTGCGACCGACCGGGCCGAGGCCTGGCTCGCCCTCGGCTCCCTGCTGCTCGTCCTCCTCCTGGCGCCGGTGGCGGGCACCCGCGTGGGCGGCGCGGCCGAGGAGTCCCTGCAGCGTGCCGTGCGCGACCAGCACAGGAACCGGCACCCGGTCAGGGCCTGCGTGCTGCGCCGGCTCGACCGGTCCCTGCCGGACACCGACCCGGAGACGAGCACGGGACGGGACCTGCGCAGCCGCGTCCTCGCCCGCTGGACCGCGCCGGACGGCACCCCGCGCCGCGGCATCGTGCGGGCCGGACTGGCGGACCCGCACCCGGGCGACCGCTTCGCGATGTGGACCGACCGGCACGGCCGGAAGGCGACCCGGCCGCTCGACTCCGCCACCGCGACGACGCATGCCTTCCTCGCCGGTCTCGGCGCCGTCCTGGTGACGACCGCGTTGGTCGAGACGGCGCGTCGGCTGGTCCTTTGGCACATGGTCCGCCGCAGATACGCCCGTTGGGACCAGGCCTGGGACAGGGCGGCCCAGGGCTGGGGCAGGACCGGCACCGGCGGCTGACGGCGTTCCGCCTCCGGTCAACTCACCGCCTGCGCACACGCTACGGTGGACCGGCCGAACCGATCGGCACTTCCCGCGTACGACGAGGTGGGGGCGCAGCAACGCCATGGCACAGGGCACGGTCCAGGTGACGCACACCGGCACATCGCGGTGGCGGCGCCGCACGGGTGAGTACGCCACGCTCGCCGCCGCCCTGGAGGCCGCGACGGACGGTGACGTACTCACCGTCGCCCCCGGCACCTATCGGGAGAACCTCGTCGTCCAGCAGGCGGTCACCCTGCGCGGTCCGGAGGGCTCCCCCGGTTCCGTCCGCATCGCGCCGACCGAGGGCGTGCCCCTCACCGTGCGGGCCTCGGCGGTGATCCAGGACCTGCACGTGGAGGGCCAGGACGCGGCGGCGCCCGCGCTGCTGGTCGAGGAGGGCGCCCCGGAGCTGCTGGACGTGCGGGTCGTGACCCGGTCCGCCGCGGGCATCGAGGTGCGCGGCAGCGCCCGGCCGACGGTGCGGCGCTGCACCGTCGACAATCCGGCGGGCATCGGCATCGCCGTACTCGACGGCGGCGGTGGGGTGTTCGAGGAGTGCGAGGTCGTCGCGGCGGGCCAGGCCGGGATCGCGGTGCGCGGCGGCGCCCATCCGCGGCTCGAGCGCTGCCAGGTGCACCACGCCTCGGGCTCGGGCCTCACGGCGACCGGTGAGAACTCCGCTCTGGAGGCCGTGGGCTGCGAGGTCTACGAGGTGCGGGGCAGCGGCGTCCAGGTCACCGGCCGGGCCACCGCCCACCTCACCGACTGCGACGTGCACCGCACCACCGGGGACGGTGTCACGCTCGACACGGACGCCGTCCTGACGCTGGCGGACTGCCGCATCCACGACATCCCGGAGAACGCGGTCGACCTGCGGTCGCGCTCCGTGCTGACGCTGACCCGCACGACGGTGCGGCAGTTCGGGCGCAACGGCCTGTCGGTGTGGGATCCGGGCACACGCGTGGACGCCAACCAGTGCGAGATCTTCGACAGCACCGGCGACTATCCCGCGGTGTGGGTCAGCGACGGCGCGACGGCCGTACTGGACTCCTGCCGGGTGCACGACGTGCCGGACGCGCTGTTCGTCCTCGACCGCGGCTCCCGCGCGGACGTCGTCGACAGCGACCTGACCCAGGTGCGCAACACCGCGGTGTCGGTGAGCGACGGCGCGACGGCGCAGCTCGACGACTGCCGCATCCGGGACGCCGCCACCGGTGCCTGGTTCCGCGACCACGGCAGCGGCGGCACCCTCAACAACTGCACCCTGACCGGGACACAGACCGGTGTGATCGTCACCAAGGGCGCCGACCCGACCATCGAGCGCTGCACCGTGGAGTCGCCGTCCGAGGCCGGGTTCTACGTCTCGGCGGGCGGCCGGGGCAGCTTCCTGGGCTGCCGGGTGGCGGACAGCGGCGGCTACGGCTTCCACGTGATCGACGGCTGCCGCACGACACTGAAGAAGTGCCGCACCGAGCGCTGCACGCGCGGCGGGTACGAGTTCGCGGACAGCGGGAGCGACGCCGCCTCGGGCGGGGGCCCGGTCGTGGAGGACTGCAGCAGCGACGAGAGCGCGGGGCTCAAGCCGCCCGCGGCGCCGGCGACGGCCGTGCAGACGGCGTCCCCCTCCTCCGGTCTGCTCGGCGCCATCCCCGGCCAGCGCACCACGGAGCAGGAGGCCCTCGTCGCGACGGCCCACCCGGAGCAGCCGGCGCGGTCCTCGAAGGACGTGATGGGTGAACTGGACGCCCTGGTCGGTCTGGAGAGCGTCAAGCGCGAGGTGCGTGCCCTCACCGACATGATCGAGGTGGGACGGCGCCGGCAGCAGGCGGGCCTGAAGGCGGCCTCCGTCAAGCGGCACCTGGTCTTCACGGGCTCCCCCGGTACCGGCAAGACGACGGTGGCGCGGCTGTACGGCGAGATCCTGGCGTCCCTCGGTGTGCTGGAGAAGGGCCATCTCGTGGAGGTGTCCCGGGTCGACCTGGTCGGTGAGCACATCGGCTCCACGGCGATCCGCACGCAGGAGGCCTTCGAGCGGGCGCGCGGCGGCGTGCTGTTCATCGACGAGGCGTACGCGCTGTCCCCGGAGGACTCGGGCCGGGACTTCGGCCGGGAGGCCATCGACACGCTCGTGAAGCTGATGGAGGACCACCGCGACGCCGTCGTGGTCATCGTCGCGGGATACACCGCCGAGATGGAGCGGTTCCTGTCCGTCAATCCGGGTGTGGCGTCCCGCTTCTCACGCACCATCACGTTCGGCGATTACGGCCCTGAGGAGCTGCTGCGGATCGTGGAGCAGCAGGCCGAGGAGCACGAGTACCGGCTCGCGCCGGGCGCCGGGGAGGCGCTGCTGAAGTACTTCACGGCGATCCCCAAGGGCCCGGCGTTCGGCAACGGCCGGACGGCCCGGCAGACCTTCGAGGCGATGGTGGAGCGGCACGCGAGCCGGGTCGCCCAGGTGGCGGACCCCAGCACGGACGACCTGACCCTGCTCTACGGCGAGGACCTGCCCGAGCTGTCCTGAGGCGGCTCCCCCTCCGGATCCGTTTCCCCCTTCGGAGCCGCCCCGTCCCCCCGCGCCGTGTGACGACGTGGCGCGGGCACGTCCGGGCGCAGCCGGGCGAGCAGCCGCTGTCGTTCCTCGGCGAACGCCGGGTCGGCCTGGTAGTCGGAGTGGCCGAGGATCGGCGCGGGCAGCGGCAGCAGTTCGGTACGGCCGTAGGCGAGCGGGTCCTTGAGGGCTTCGCCGTCGACCTCGGGGCCGCAGGCGCCGGGCAGCCGGACGGGGCCGCCGATGGGGTCGGTGATCCGGTACAGGTTGCGCCAGCAAGCCACCTCGTGGTGCAGGGAGAGCAGCGCGTCCGGCCCGAAGTGGGCCGGGAACCAGCGGCCGTAGAGGCGCTCGAGCGGTGAGCCGTACGTCAGGAGCGCGACCCGTTTGCGGACGGACGGCGGGAGCTGCCAGGCCGTCGCGGCGGCGAGGACGCTGCCCTGGGAGTGTCCGGAGATGACGAGGCGGCCCCCGGTGACGCGGGTCCAGGTCGCCACCCGCCAGGTCAGGTCGGGTACCGCGCGCTCGGCGTAGCAGGGCGGGGCGAAGGGGTGGGCGGCGCGCGGCCAGAAGGTGCCGACGTCCCACAGGATGCCGATGGTGCGCCGTGCGGAGGGGTCCTTGTAGGCGCGCCGGCCCCAGGTGACGAACAGGACGAAGCCGAACCCTATGAGCCAGGAGCCCAGTGCCTCGGCGGCCTGGGCGGCGCCGTGCACGAAGGCGTACGAGTCGTCGGCGGCCTCGCCGGGGGTCTTGTCGGTGGCGAGGGCGCCGAGGAGGGCGCCCGCGCCGAGGAGCAGGGTGGCCGTGGCGGTGACGGCGACGATGAGGGGGGCCCGGTCGGTGAGACGGGCCATGGCGCGCATGGTGGCGATGCGGCGGGTGCGGCCGGGGTCGCGGACGTCGTGCGGGTGGTCGCGTTCCACGGCGGCGCGTTCGGCGCGGGCGAGGAGCCAGGTGCGGCGGGCCAGCTCGGCGCACAGCACCAGCAGCAGTACGAGCAGCGGCGGGATCGCGGAGGCCTGCCAGGTCAGCAGGACCGGCGGGCCGGGGATGGACGCCCCGGTGCCGTCCAGCCAGTCGGCGACGCGCTGGGCGACGCCGCCCGACATCACGCCGCCCAGTGCGCAGGCCAGCATGGCGACGGCGGGACCTCCCAGGCCGTGCATGGCGGCGCGCCCGTCGGGCCGGGTGCGGTGCAGCAGGTGGGCGACCACGGCGAGGGCGGTCACCAGCAGGCCTTGTCCCAGGACGATGGCGCCGAAGGTCGCGTCGCCGGGCAGCCGGCCGGTGGACTCCCAGCCGGGGCGGTCCCAGGCGGCGTAGAGCAGGGTGAGCGCGAACAGGGCGAGGGCGGCGAGCGGGAGGCCCCGTACCACGGTCCTGTCGAGCCGGCAGTCCAGGCGGCGTTCGGTGCGGCCTCGGCGGCACACCACCCACAGCACGGCCGCCGCACCGACGACGAGGGCCGCCTCCAGCAGCCGGCCGGCCAGGTCGAGCGACGTGGAGCCCCCTGCGGCGCTGTCGTGTCGGGCAGCCGAGGTGCCCACGGCGGCGGCGACGGTGAGCAGGGCGGCGGCGGTGTGCGCGGCGCGCAGCCGGGCGACCAGGCGCCGGCCGTACCAGAAGCCGGGCCGGCCGAGCGCGGTGGGCACGGACGCGGCGTTGTCCTCCTCCGGGTCGGAGGGGTGTGTCATCGGCTGCTGGGACTCGTAGTCGCTCCAGGTGCGGCGGGAGAGGTACCAGAGCAGGCCGGTGAGCGCCGCGGGCACCAGGGACGCGAGGGCGAGGCGGCGGCCGGGCAGGCTCCACCAGCCGCCGTCGGAGGCCTCGGGCGACAGGAAGCCGAGCCAGGAGTGCCGTTCGGCGCAGGCGGAGGTGCCCGCGCACTGCCAGGCCGTCAGGTCGAGGGCGACCTCGCAGGCGGCGGCCACGAACAGCACGGTCAGGGACAGTCCCGCGAGCCGCACCAGCAGTCCGTACAGGCGCACGGTGCGGGTGCGGCCGTGGGTGCTGGGGCGCATCCAGTGGGCGAGATTGACGACCATGAACGGTAAGAGCAGCAGCCACAGGGCGCGGGAGCCGTTGCCGGAGGTGAGGTTGCACCAGACGTAGGCCTCGGGCACGGGGCCGTCGCGTCGGCTGTCGGTGGTGGGGTCGGTCTCCGCGTCGACGTCGTCGGCGCGCCGGAAGACGGCCGCGATGTCGTCGCCGGTGATCCGCACGGTGCGCGGATCGTCGAGCATCTCTCCGGGTGTCGTCCCGCCCACTCCGTGGACGAGGAGTTCCAGTGCGGCTCCGGCGGGCCGCGCTGCCGGGTCGTGTGTGTCGTCCGTCGTCGCGTGTTCCTGCGCACGTTCCACTGTTGGCACTTCCCCCGTGACGCGCCGTCGGCTGTCGATGTGCGGGACCAGGATCTCCCGTTCCGGGCGGGTGCGCACGCCTCGACACCGAATTTCCCCGATCCGTGCGGCAGGTGTGACCCTTCCGATGCCAATGTGTCATGTGCACATCGCGCTGGGTGGTGACGCGGCGTGTGCGGGAGCGTGCGAGGATGGGGCGTCCGCGCACCGGGGGCGGGGGGAACGTCCTTGTCGGAGCGGGTGCGCCGGGCGGGCCGGACGGCGGCTTGAGGCGAAAGGACCGGAGCGTACGTGAGCGAGAATCAGAACCTCCTCGCGGAGCAGCGCCGCGCCCTCATCCTGGACGAGGTCCGGCGCCGGGGCGGGGTGCGGGTCAACGAGCTCACGCGGAAGCTGGGCGTGTCGGACATGACGGTCCGCCGCGACCTCGACGCGCTGGCCCGCCAGGGTGTGCTGGAGAAGGTGCACGGCGGCGCGGTGCCGGTGGCCGAGGCGAGTACGCACGAGCCGGGTTTCGAGGCGAAGTCGAGCCTGGAGCTGACCGCCAAGGAGGACATCGCGCGGGCGGCGGCGGGGCTGGTCGCGCCGGGCGCGGCGATCGCGCTGTCGGGCGGTACGACGACGTTCGCGCTGGCGCACCAGCTGCTCGACGTGCCGGATCTCACGGTGGTCACCAACTCGGTGCGGGTCGCCGACGTGTTCCATGCCGCGCAGCGCACCGCGGGGCCGCGGCAGGGCGCGGCGACGGTCGTCCTGACCGGCGGTGTGCGCACCCCGTCCGACTCGCTGGTGGGTCCGGTCGCCGACCAGGCCATCGCCGCGCTCCACTTCGACCTGCTGTTCCTCGGCGTGCACGGCATATCGGTCGAGGCCGGGTTGTCGACGCCGAACCTCGCGGAGGCCGAGACCAACCGGCGGCTGGTGCAGTCCGCGCGGCGCGTCGTGGTGGTCGCCGACCACACCAAGTGGGGTGTGGTGGGGCTGAGTTCGTTCGCGGCGCTGGAGCAGATCGACATTCTGGTGACGGACTCGGGACTGCCGGCCGGCGCGCGCGCCGAGGTGTCGGAACATCTGCGGCGGCTGGTGGTCGCGGGCGAGCCCGAGGGCGACGACACCGAGGTCTGAGCCGTCGGACGGACGGCTCCCGGTCCGCCCGACGGGACGTCCCCGTCCGCCCCCCTCGTCCGCCCGCTCCGCCCTCCTGGTCCCACGGTCTCTGGCAGAGGAGTTACGCCCATGGCTCATCGTCTGCGCCCCGTCGAGCACGGGTTCGTGCGGAGCGCGCCGGTCCGGCTCGTGTTCGCGCGTGGCATCGGCGCGCCGCCCCCGGCGGTGTTCCGCGCCCTCGCCGAGGACGTCGCGGGCTGGGCGGAGTGGTTCCCGGCGGTGGCGGTGGCCCGGCCGGCGCGCGGCGGCGCGGGGCGCGAGATCCGGCTCAGGGGCGGCGCCCGGTTCCTGGAGACCGTCCTGGTGACGGAGGCGCCCGATGTGTATGCCTATCGCGTGGACGTCACCAACACGCCGGGCGTCCGTGCCCTGGCCGAGGAGTGGCGGCTCGTGCCGATCGGGACGGGCACGCGCGTGCAGTGGACGTTCGCGGCGGACGGGACCGCCCTCTTCCGTGGCGCGCTGAACCTGGCGCGGGCCGGGCTCGACCGTGCGTTCCGCGACGCGGTCACGGCGCTGGACCGGCGCCTGACGTCCTAGGCGGTGGTCAGCAGGGCCAGACGCCCGTCTCCAGCAGGGACGTGATCGCGCTGCTGTACGGCGCGATGTCCAGGCCCTGTTCGGCGAGCCAGGCGTCCGAGTAGTACTTGTCGAGGTACCGGTCGCCGGGATCGCACAGCAGTGTCACCACGCTGCCCTGGCGGCCCTCGGCCACCATCTCGGCGACGATCTTCAGCGCGCTCCACAGCCCGGTGCCGGTCGAGCCGCCTGCCCTGCGGCCGATCGCCGCCTCCAGGGCCCGTACGGCGGCGACGCTCGCGGCGTCGGGCACCTTCATCATGCGGTCCACGGCGCCGGGCACGAAGCTGGGTTCCATGCGGGGCCGGCCGATGCCCTCGATGCGGGAGCCGCAGTCGCAGGTGACATCCGGGTCGCCGGTCCTCCAGCCGTCGAAGAAGCAGGAGTTCTCCGGGTCGGCGACGCAGATGCGGGTGTCGTGCTGCAAGTAGTGGACGTAGCGCGCGATGGTCGCCGAGGTGCCGCCGGTGCCGGCCGTGGCGACGATCCAGGCCGGTTCGGGATAACGCTCCAGGCGGAGCTGGCGGAAGACCGATTCCGCGATGTTGTTGTTGCCGCGCCAGTCCGTGGCGCGTTCGGCGTAGGTGAACTGGTCCATGTAGTGGCCGCCGGTCTCCGCCGCGAGGGCGGCCGACGCCTCGTACATCGTGCGCGGGTCGTCCACGAAGTGGCACCGGCCGCCGTGGAACTCGATCAGGCGGCACTTCTCGCGGCTGGTCGTGCGCGGCATGACCGCGATGAAGGGCACGCCGATCAGCTTCGCGAAGTACGCCTCCGAGACGGCGGTCGAGCCGCTGGAGGCCTCGATCACCGGCCGTCCGGGCCGGATCCAGCCATTGCAGAGCCCGTACAGGAAGAGGGAGCGGGCGAGGCGGTGCTTGAGGCTGCCGGTCGGGTGGGTCGACTCGTCCTTCAGGTACAGGTCGATGTTCCAGTGCTCCGGCAGCGGAAAGCGGAGCAGGTGGGTGTCGGCCGAGCGGTTCGCGTCGGCCTGCACCCTGCGGACGGCTTCTTTCAGCCAGGCCCGATAGACAGGGTCGGTGCGGTCGACGTCGAGGGTCTCGCCGGGTCTGATCTGCTGCGGGGTGCTCACGGCGGTGCTCCTTGCGCTGTGCGCCGACAGCGCGTCGCACGGCCGGTACACGGATCATAAGCACCGCTCGCCCCACTTCTCACCTGCATAAACGCATCTTTGGGCCAGTCAAAGGCGTAGCTGGGGCAGCGGATGCGCCTCGGGTGGGGCGCATTCGCCCCAATGCTCCGGGCACCCGGAACGAAGGGGCCACGCGCACTGGTGCTCGGCTCTCGGCGGGGGCACACTGCACCGGGGCGGGCAGAGGCCCCGAACCGGGGCACACTGGATCGCGGCGGCAGCCGGACGGGCGCCGGCCGCACAGGCCGGCAGTCCGAGGACACACGCGAGGGGGCGCACGAGATGGCGGAGCCGGAGTTCACGGCCAGGGGCGTGCGGATAGGCAACGGACTGCGCTCGCTGACCCGGGCCGGACAGGTACGGATCAATGACGGCAGGCTGGAGTTGCTCACCAGCTACGGCAGCGAGATAGACAGCGCGCCGGTGCAGGCGGTGCGCGCCTCCAAGCCGTGGTTCGTGCCGGACGACAGGGCGCTCGCCGATGTCAACGGCAAGCGGTACCTGCTGACGCTGCGCGAGAGCGACCCCGCGCCGGACGAATCCGGGCCGCCGGCCGCCAGCAGGTTCATCGAGGCGGTACGCAGGGCGGCGGGACGCGGTCACTGAGACGCCGCGAGTTGCGGTACCTCGTGCACTGGGTGACGCTGATCCCACATCACTCTGGGTTTACCGGCGATAACGCTGCGAACCAGCCCGCCGGCCACGACAGCAGGCGGCAGTGTCACGCAGGCGCCCTGCTGGATCCGTACTCCGCGTTCTTCCGGATCCCCCTCCGGACCTGACACCGGGGAGTCGCAGCCGTGATCAGTCATCGAAGCAGGCGCTGCACCGTGGAGCTGCAGGTCCTGCCGTCGCGGATCGGCCAGGTCCGCAGAATCGTATCTGCGCAATTGCGCTACTGGCATCTGGATTCCCTGACCGACCAGGCGATACTCGGTGTGACAGAGCTGTTGTCCAACGTCCACCGGCATGCCCGGCCCGACAAGACGTGCACCGTGGAGATCGAGCTGGAGCTCGACCGTCTGACGGTCTCGGTGCGCGACCACGATCCGCGCCTCCCGGAAATGGGTGACGCGCAGCCGCTGGCGACCTGCGGACGCGGGCTCGCCATGGTGGCCGCGCTCAGCGAGAGCTGGGGTGTGCGGCAGGAGGGCGACACCGGGAAGGTCGTGTGGTTCACGCTGCCCACGGCGGCGCTCGCGCCGGCGCCCGCGGCGGCCGGGGCCGGGTGCTCGCCGGTGTATGCCGGGGAGGGGACGAGCCCGGTGCTGGTGGGGGGCGAAGCCGGGGAGCTGACGTGGGAGCCGGGCCCCGAGGCTGTCCTGGAACCGGAACCCGAGCCGATCCTGGAACCGGAACCCGAGCCGGTGCTCGAACCCGAAGCCGAGCCGGTCCTCGGGCCGGCCTCTGCGCCCGTCCGTGAACCGGACCTCGAGCCGGTCCTGGAGTCGGCCCTCGCGCCGGATCTCGCACTGATCCTCGAGCCGTCCGTGGAGAAGGCTTCCGGGCCGGGCACGAGGCCGGTTCTCGGGCCGGGCGTGGGACCGGTCCTCGGATCGGGCATGGAGCCGCTCCCCGGGCCTGGCACAGAGACGGTCCTCGGACCGGGCAGGGAACCCGTCCTCGGGCCGGGCAGGGAACCTGTCTGTGGGCCGGGCGTGGAGCCGGTTCTTGAGGCGCGCGGGGCTCGGCACGCTCCCGCCCGGTCGGCCGTTGCCGGCTGACCGGGCGGTAACGCCGTACGGGGGTGCCGGCTGCCGCCCGGCACCCCCGGTTCGCACTGGTCGCGCTGTTACTGCCGCCGGCCCGGTGTTCACTCCGTGGCGACGGCCCGCAGCACGTCCAGGCGGGCCGCGCGGCGTGCCGGGCGGCGGCCCGCGAGGGCTCCGGCGGCGAGGCCCACCAGGGCGACCAGGGCCAGCCGTCCGGGCGGCAGGGCGAAGACGAAGTCACTGTCGGACGCCCCGTCCGACGCCGTGACCAGGACCCAGCCGAGGAAGGCGCCGAGGCCGAGGCCGCCCGCCGTGCCGAACGCGGCCACCAGGACCGACTCCCAGCGGACCATGGCCCGCAGCTGGGCACGGGTCTGGCCGACGGCCCTGAGCAGTCCGAGTTCTCGGGTGCGTTCGTGGACGGCCAGCGTCAGCGTGTTGGCGATGCCGAGCAGCGCGATCAGGACCGCGAGGGCGAGCAGCGCGTAGACGAGCGTCAGCATCATGTCGATGCCCGCCGCCGACGACTCGGCGTACTCCGCACGGGTCTGCACCTCCGGGTTGCCGTACGGCGCCGTGGCCTTCTCGACCGCCGCGCGGCCCTCGTCCTCGCCCACGCCGTCCGCGAAGGTGACGGCGACGAGCGTGTCGGAGTCCTGGGTGCGGTGCGGGGCCCAGGCTCCGCGGGTGATGACGTAGTCGCCGGCGAGTTCGGACCGGTCGTAGACGGCGCGGACGGTGAAGGTCTCGCGGTCGCCGTCGGTGAACGTCAGGCGTGCCGTGTCGCCGGTGGTCAGGCCCAGCCTGCCGGCCTCCTGCGCGGTGAGGGCGAGGCCGTCGGTGCCGAGGCCGGTCAGTGAGCCCCGTACCTCGCCGAGGTCGAAGGTGCGGGCCAGCGCGGCCGGGTCGGTGACGGTCAACGCCCGTCCACTGCCGTCGACTTCGGCGACCCCCCGGCCCAGACCGACGGCCGTGTCCACCTCGGGCAGCCGCTGCACGGCGGCGGCCAGGCGCGGACTCAGCCCACTGCCGCCCGCGCCGAACGAGGGCGCGCTCACGGCGACGTCGCCGGCGAAGGACCGGGACACGGTCTGGTCCATGGTGGCCTTCAGCGAGGCGCCGAACACGGTGAACAGCGACACGACCGCCACACCGATCATCAGCGCGCCCGCCGTGGCGGCCGTCCGCCTGGGGCTGCGCAGCGCGTTGCGCCGGGCGAGGGAACCGGTGACACCGCGCAGCCGGGGAAGCGGGCTGCCGAGGACGCGTACGGCGGTGCCGGACACCACCGGGCCGAGGACCACGAAGGCGGCCAGGGCGAGCACGGCGCCGCCGCCCGCCAGCCACAGCGACGGTTCCAGCAGGACGCCGGTGAGCGTGACCGCCAGGGCGAGCGCGGCGAGGACGGCTCCGGTGACCGCGCGCGAGCGGGAGGCGCCCGAGCCGTCGACGGCCGTCTCGCGCAGCGCGGCGAGCGGTGCGGTGCGCCCGGCCCGTACGGCGGGCATCAGGGCCGAGCCGAGGCAGACCACGACGCCGACGGCGAGCGGCAGCACCAGGGACAGCGCCTTGACGACCAGATCACCGTCCGGGAAGGGGAAGCCGATCGCCGGGAACAGGGCCTGGAGGCCGGCGGCGATGCCGACGCCGCCCGCGAGGCCCACGGCCGACGCGGTCACGGCGACCGCGCCCGCCTCGACGAGGGTGGCGGTCGTGACCTGGCGGCGGGAGGCGCCGAGCGCGCGCAGCAGGGCGTTCTCGCGGGTGCGCTGGGCGACCACGATCGCGAACGTGTTGTGGATGGAGAACGTCGCCACCAGCAGCGCGACGCCGGAGAACACCAGCAGGAACGTGGTGAAGAGGGTGAGGAACTGGCTGGAGATCATCTCCGTGTTCTCCCGGGCCGACTCCTCCCCGGTGATCGCCTCCACGCCCTTGGGCAGGCCGGGCGTGAGCCGGCCCACCAGTTCCGCCTGGGTGACGCCGGGTTCCGCGCGGACCAGGATGCTCGCGGCCCGGCCGGGCCCGGCCGTGAGGTAGCGCTCGGCGTCGGAGCGCGTCATGCCGGTGTAGGTGATCTGCGCCATGCCGTCCTCGCCGCCGAAGGTCGCGAGGCCGACGATCGTGACCCGCACCGGGTCCGGGGTGCGCAGCGTGGTGGTGTCTCCGATGCGCAGGCCGCCCCGCTCCGCGGTGCCGCGGTTCACGACCACCTCACCGGAGGCGTGCGGGGCGCGGCCCTCGGCGAGCCGGTACGGGTTCAGGTCAGGGTCGGCGATCCAGTTGCCCGCGCGGGTGGGCGGGCCCTGGCCGCCGATCGGCTCGCCGTCGGACCCGACGAGCTGGCCGGCGCCCTGGATGTCGGGCTCGGCGGCCGCGACGCCCGGGACCCGCTCCACCCGGTCGGCGAGAGCGGTGCCGACGGGCTGCCGTACGCCCTGGCTCTCCCCCGGTGCGGTGATGGCGTCGGCACTGCGCACCACGGCGTCGGTGCCGCTGCTCGCGCCCGCGAACAGGGAGTCGAAGCTCGCGCGCAGCGTGTCACCCATGACGAGCGTGCCGGCCAGGAAGGCGACACCGAGGAACACGGCGAGGAACGTGCCGGCGAAGCGGCGGCCGTGGGCGCGCAGCGAGGACAGGCTGAGGCGCAGGGAGGCGGTCAGGGGGCCGGAGGTGTTCCGGCGCGGGGAAGTCTTGCGGCGTACGGACGTGTGCGGGGCTGCGGGTGTACGCGGGGGTGCGGGCTTATGCGGGCGTCCGGCGGTGTTCATGACGGCACCTCGAAGGCTTTCATGCGGTCCAGGACCTTGTCGGCGGTCGGGTCCGTCATGCGGTCGACGAGGCGCCCGTCGGCCAGGAAGACGACCTCGTCGGCGTGGGCGGCGGCGACCGGGTCGTGGGTGACCATGACGACGGTGCGGCCGGTGGTGCGCACGGTACGGCCGAGCAGCCCGAGCACCTCCGCGCCGGAGCGGGAGTCGAGGTTGCCGGTCGGCTCGTCGGCGAACACGACCTCGGGGCGGCTCGCGAACGCCCGTGCCACGGCGACGCGCTGCTGCTGCCCGCCGGACAGTTCGGCGGGCCGGTGGTGGAGCCGGCCGCGCAGTCCGACGACGTCGATCAGCGCGTCGATCCAGTCCGGGTCGCCCGTGCCGCCCGCGAGGTCCAGGGGCAAGGTGATGTTCTCGGCGACGGTGAGCGTCGGCACCAGGTTGTACGCCTGGAAGACGAAGCCGACGCGGTCGCGGCGCAGCAGGGTGAGCCGGCGGTCCTCGAGCCCGGCGAGTTCGGTGTCGCCGACGAAGGCGCTGCCGGAGGTGAGGGTGTCCAGACCGGCCGCGCAGTGCATCAACGTGGACTTGCCGGACCCCGAGGGGCCCATGATCGCGGTGAAGCGGCCGGCCGGGAAATCCACGGTGACGCCGTCCAGGGCGCGTACGGCGGTGTCTCCGGCGCCGTACACCTTCACGGCGTCCACGACCCGGGCGGCGGCTCGCCCGGTCGTCGTGGACGCCGTGCTCGTGCTCGTCGTGGACGTCATGCCGCACCGCCCTTGCGGCCGAACTGCTCCTCCAGGACGGACAGCCGGCGCCAGTACTCGTCCTCGTCGATCTCGCCGGAGGCGAACCTGCGGCCGAGCACGGAGAGCGGCGAGTTGTCCTCGCGGGCGGGGTGCCAGGGGCCACGCCGGCCGCGCCACACGGTGCGGCGCAGCAGCACGATGCCACCGCCGATGACGGCCGCCCAGATCAGCGGGAAGAGCAGGATCCACGGGCCGGGCCCGCCGTCGGTGAAGTCTGCCAGGGTCTGCATGACCGGTCAGCTCCTCGGATGCGATGGCGTGTCGTGGTGACGTCGTCACCTCGTCACGCCGTGAGTGGTGATGTCACCTCCGAGGGTCGTCCCGGGAGGGGGTCCGGGTCGTCGTACGGCCGGTGGCCGTGTGCGTACCCCGCGGGGAGTAGGCGGGGCCGGGTGCGCTGCTTCCCCTGTGCCGCCCGCCGCGTTCGACGCGGCCGTGCGGGGCCTGCTCGCACTGCTCACCCCCTGACGTACCGCCACCCCGCCCCGGAGGCGCCCCGATGCACGCGATGCAGTACGAGATCGGCCTGCCCGCCGATGACGACAAGGGCATCGTCCGCGACCGTGTCGCGCGCGCCGGGCATCTGCTGGACGACTGGGAGGGCCTGGGCGTCAAGGCGTACCTGATGCGCGAGCGCGGCAGGGACGGCTCGCCGGTCAACCAGTACGCGCTTCTACCTGTGGAACACCGTGGCCGGCATGAACGCGTTCCTGTGGGGCGGCGGCCCCCAGCGGATCCGTGACGACTTCGGGCGGCCGTCGGTGCGGCAGTGGACCGGCCTGGCGTACGGGGCCGGCGGCGCCGTGGACTCCGTGGCGCGGGTCGCGGTGCGGCGCCGGGCCGCCCTGCCGGACCGTGCGCGCCTGGCCGACGCCGTGGCGGACGCGGTGCGTGAGACGACGCGTCCGGCGGAGCTCGACGGGGCGGTGCTCGCGGCGACCGCCGTGGACACCGGCCGCTGGGAACTCGTCCACTTCTCGCTCTGGGCGCACGACGCGCCGAACGCCCGCGGTGAGCGGGAAGGCGAGGTGCTCCGGGTACTGCATCTGTCGGCCCCGGGGCGGGACCGGCTGCCCCGGGGGCGGCAGTGGTGAGGGCGGCCACGGTCAGTCGCGGAGGTGGGTGGTGGTCAGGGCGACGCCTGGTCGCTGTCGCGCAGCTCGCCCCAGCCGTGCCAGCGGTCGACCTCGATCCAGGCGCTGACCCGGGGGCGTACGCGGTCCGGGTAGGGGTGGCCCGTGTAGTGCCGTGAGAGACGGTCGATGTCGGTCAGGTCCTCGTCGTCGCGCATCTCGCCGACGCGGCCGATGAGGGTGACGTGCGTGTACCAGTTGTCCTTGTCGAGGACGGTGAGGGTCACGCGCGGATCGTGCCGCAGGTGCTTCAGGCGTACGCGGCCCAGGTCGAGGCTGATCAGCGCGCGGCCGTCCTCCCACACGTACCAGGTGGGCGTGGACACGGGTGAGCCGTCCGAACGCACGGTCGCCATGACGCACGGGTTGGCGTGGCCCAGCAGGGTGACGGCCTCGGGCGGGAGCGGGGGCTTGGACACGGGGGTTCTCCTCCGGTTCGCGGGTCGTGGGGCGGGTCGGTGTGGTCGTCGAGGCGGGCGGGTTCAGGGGGTCGGTGGCGCGGTGAAGCCCGCGAAGTACGCGGCGACCATGTCCTCGTCGGCGTGGCCCTGGCCGGCGGCGCGCTCCAGGCGTTCGGCGCTCGCGGTGGCCACGTCGAGGCGGATGCCGTGGTCGGCGCCCGCCCGGACGATCAGTCTGGCGTCCTTGGCGGCCGTGCGCACCGCGAACTGTGGCGGGGAGAGCCGGTCCTCCAGGACGAGCGCGGACTTGGCGCGCAGGTACCCCATGTCGAGCGTGCCTCCCTCGATGAGGTCGAAGAAGCTGTCGGGCGTCACGCCGAGCGCCTTCGCCAGGGCCAGCACCTCTCCCGCGGCGACCGTGACGGCGAGCACCCAGGTGTTGGCGACCAGTTTGAGGCGGGTCGCGCTGCCCGCCGTGCCGTCCTCGCCGGTCCACACCGTGCGGGCGCCGACCGCGTCCAGGACGGGTGCGACCTTCTGCCGGTGTGCGGCGGGGCCGGCCGCGAGCACGGTGAGCTGCCCGGCCTCGGCGGGCTGCCGGGTGCCCAGCACCGGGGCGTCGTAGAAGACGAGTTCGTGGTCGGCGGCGAAGCCGGCCAGCGTGGCGACGTCGTCGAGTCCCGCGGTCGTGGACTGGAGCCAGGCGGTGCCCGGGCGCAGGGCGGGGGCCGCCTCGCGCATCACCTCGAGGGCGGCGGGGCCGTCGTACAGCACGGTCAGGACGACGTCGGCGTCCTGGACCGCCTCGGCGGGGGTGCCGGTGACGTGCGCGCCGTCGGCGGTGAGCGGGTCGGCCTTGGCCCGGGTGCGGTTCCAGACGCGGACGGTGTGCCCGGCGCGGGCGATGTTGCGCGCCATCGCGGCGCCCATGATGCCGGTGCCCAGGACGCTCACGGTCAGTGTGTCGGTCATGACGTCGGCTTCCTGTTCCTGTGTGGGGCAGTGTGGGGCGGTGTGGGGGCAGGACGGCGCGACGGCGCAGGCGCGGGTGTGGGGCGGTGCGGTACCCGCGGGGTCCTGGGGTGCCCACGTTCAGCCTGCCCCATGGCGGCGCGATTGCGGCCGAGGCGGCGCGGTGGCTGCTCCAGGTGTACGTGTACCGGCGGGCGGGGCGGCAGGGCGGACGGGGCTCGATCGGCGGGAGGGGCGCGTAGGCCAGCCGGGCGGGCGGGACGCGTAGGCCAGCGGGTCGGGCAGGCGGGACGCGTAGGCCAGCGGGTCGGGCAGGCGGGACGCGTAGGCCAGCGGGTCGGTCGGGCAGGGCTCGCGGGTAGGCCGGGCGGACGGGGCGCGCAGACCCGCCGGGCGGACGAGGCTCGGTCGGCGGACGGGGCTCGTATGCCTGCCGGGCGGGAGGGGCGCGCAGACCGGCCGGGCGGACCGGGCGCGTAGGCCAGCGGGACGGGTGGGCGGGCCCCGGGTGGATGCCCGCCCTACGCCGAACGTGACCGCTTCACGCCGAACGCGTCAGCGCGCCGAGCGGGTCGTCCAGGACGGGCTGCCAGGCCAGTTCGGCCGCGCCGACGAGGCTGTTGTGGTCGAGACTGCACGCCAGGATGGGCACGCCGCCGCTGCGGCCCCACAGGCTGCGGTCGGCGACGACCGCCCGCAGCCGTTCGGGGTCGGCGTCGAGCAGCGTGCGGTGCAGGCCGCCGAGGATGATGCGGTCGGGGTTGAGGATGTTCACCAGGCCCGCGAGGCCGAGGCCGAGGCGGTCGATCAGCGTTTCGGTGGCGACGCGGACGGCGGGTTCGTCGTACTGGCCGCGGATCAGATCCTGGGCCTGCTTGAGCAGCGACACCTCCGGGCCCGGCTCGCGGCCGGCCGCGGTGAGCAGGGCGAGCGGGTCCGCCTCGACGTCGAGGCAGCCGCGGCTGCCGCAGTGGCAGGGCCGGCCGCCCTCGGGGTTCACGGTGAGGTGGCCGACCTCCAGGGCCAGTCCCGAACTGCCGCTGTGCAGCCGCCCGTCGAGGACGAGGGCGCCGCCCACGCCGCGGTGCCCGGTGGCCACGCACAGCAGGTCGCGGGAGCCGCGCCCGGCTCCGTGCCGGTGCTCGGCGAGCGCGGCGAGGTTGACGTCGTTGGCGGCGAACGCGGGCCCGTCGATGCCGGCCGCGTGGATCTGCTCGGCGAAGATCTCCCGCACGGGCGCGCCCGCGGGCCACGCCAGGTGGAGCGGGTTCAGCGCGAGCCCTTCGGGTTCGGCGACCGCCGACGGCACGGCGAGGCCCGCGCCCACGCAGCGCCGGCCGGTCTCGCGGAGCAGCTCCGCGCCCGCCTCGACGACCGAACCGAGCACCTTCGCGGGATCCTCGTCGACGACCTCGCAGCCGGGCGCGGTGGCAACGATCCGGCCGCCCAGCCCGACCAGCGCCGCCCGGAAACCGTCGGCGTGCACCTGCGCGGCGAGAGCGACGGGGCCTTCCTCGGCGACCGCGAGGCGGTGGGAGGGGCGGCCCTGGGAACCGGCCGCGGCGCCCGGCCGGGCGTCGACGCGGATCAGCCCGAGGGCCTCCAGCTCGGCGGCGACCGCGCCGGCCGTCGCCCGGGTCACCCCGAGTTCGGCGGTGAGTACGGCACGGGTGGGCGCGCGGCCGGTGTGCACGAGCTCCAACGCGGGCCCGAGCGCGCCGCGCCCCCGGTCCAGCCGCGCTCTCGAGGTGCCTTCATCCCCCGCCGCCCGGGGGTCCGCCTTGCCGCTCATGGGGGCGAGTCTCCCATGGTCCGCCCGTGCCAGGACCGGTGCCGTGGCGCCTCGACGGTGTCGTCCCGGAAGCCGCCGGCCCGCAGGGTGATGTTGAGCCTGCCGGTCAGGTCCAGCTCCGGCGGGGCCGTCCCCGGGTACACCCGCGGGACCCCGTGATGGGCGAGCCTGGAGGGGCCGCCGAAGACGAACAGGTCGCCGCTGCGCAGTTCCACGTCCGTGTACGGGCGGCCGCGCGTCCCGGTGTTGCCGAAGCGGAAGACGCAGCTGTCGCCCAGGCTGAGCGACACGACCGGCGCGCCGGACTTCTCGTCGCTGTCGCGGTGCATGCCCATGCGGGCGCCCGCGTCGTAGAAGTTGATCAGGGCGATGTCGTACGCGGCGGCCGCATCCGGGTCCGGGTCGGGGCCGAGGGCCTCGATCACGGCGCGGCGGCCCAGGTCACCGAGCCATGCGGGGAACGGTTTCACCGGAGCGCCGTCGCCGTCGACGGCGGTGCGGGCGTAACCGTACGGGTACCAGTGCCGGCCCAGGCAGACCTGGCGGGCGGTCATGGTGCCGCCGCCGGGGGTGCGGACCGTGCGCAGCCCGGCGGGCGGGCGTGCCCAGTCCCGGCAGGCGGCGAGCAGTTCGCGCTGCGCGGCCGGGTCCAGCCAGTCGGGGACGTGCACCGCGCCCGGCGCCACCTGCCTGCGGGGCCTGGGGAACAGCTCGGCGTGCATGCCCCCATCCTGCCGGACGAGGTCTGAGCTGGGGCTCGGCTAGCCTGGGCGCGATGAACGACCGCGCGACGAACGACCGTATGACGACGCCCTGGGGCAAGGCGGCGCTCACCCGATTCCCCGAGGACCCCCGCGAGCAGCTGCGGGCCTGGGACGCCTCCGACGAGTACCTCCTCGGGCATCTCGCCGGCCACTTCGCCGGGCACCTTCCCGGCCGTCCCGCCGGGCAGGAGGTCCCGCTGCATGGGACGGTCGTGGTGGTCGGCGACCGCTGGGGTGCCCTGGTGACCGCGCTGGCGGAGCACGGGCCGGTGCAGATCACCGACTCGTTCCTGGCCCAGGAGGCGACCCGTGCCAACCTCGCGCGGGTCGGCGTCACGCCGGGCGCCGTCCGGTTGCTCACCACGCAGGACCCGCCTCCCGGCCGGATCGACGTGCTGCTGGTGCGGGTGCCGAAGAGTCTCGCCCTGCTGGAGGACCAGCTGCTGCGGCTCGCGCCGTCGGTGCACGAGGGCACGGTCGTGATCGGCACGGGCATGGTGAAGGAGATCCACACCTCGACGCTGCGGCTGTTCGAGCGGATCCTCGGCCCGACCCGCACCTCGCTCGCCGAGAAGAAGGCCCGGCTGATCCTCTGCACGCCGGACCCCGCGCTGGAGCCGCCGGCGAGCCCGTGGCCGTACCGCTACGCGCTACCCGACGGTGTGGGCCCGATGTCGGGGCGCACGGTCGTCAACCACGCCGGGGTGTTCTGCGCCGACCGGCTCGACATCGGCACCCGGTTCTTCCTGGCGCACCTGCCGCAGGTGCGTGGCGGGCAGCATGTGGTGGATCTGGGCTGCGGCAACGGCGTGGTGGGTACGGCGGTGGCACTGGCCGAGCCGGGGGCCGAGGTGCTGTTCGTGGACGAGTCGTTCCAGGCGGTGGCGTCGGCGGAGGAGACGTACCGGGCGAACGGGGTGCCGGGGCACGCGGAGTTCCGGGTCGGGGACGGCCTGGCGGGGGTGCCGTCGGACAGTGTCGACGTGGTGCTGAACAATCCGCCGTTCCACTCGCACCAGACGACGACCGACGCGACGGCCTGGCGGATGTTCTCCGGCGCGCGGCGGGTGCTGCGGCCCGGGGGTGAGCTGTGGGTGGTCGGCAACCGGCACCTGGGTTATCCCGCGAAGCTGCGGCGGCTGTTCGGCAACAGCCGGCTGGTCGCCGGGGACCGGAAGTTCGTGGTGGTGAAGGCCGTCAAGCGGTAGCGGGACCCGGCTGTCGGACCGTGGCCGGGCGCGAGGGCCGGCCGAGAACGCCGACGAGGTCCGCGACCGTCCGTGCCATCGCCTCCCTGCCCACGGCCAGGTAGGCGCGCGGGTCGACGGCCTCCGGGTGCGCGGCGAGGTACTCGCGGATCGCGCCGGTCATGGCGACGTTGAGCGCGGTGCCGATGTTGACCTTGGCGATGCCGCCGGCGGCGGCCGCGGCGAGTTCGTCGTCCGGGACGCCCGAGGAGCCGTGCAGGACGAGCGGCACGTCCAGGGCGTCGGCCAGTCGGCCGAGCAGGTCGTGGTCGAGGGTGGCGGTGCGGCTGGTCATGGCGTGGGTGCTGCCGACGGCGACGGCCAGGGCGTCCACGCCCGAGTCGGCGACGAAGGCGCGGGCCTCGGCGGGGTCGGTGCGCGCGCCGGGTGCGTGCGGGCCGGGCGGCGCCTCGCCGTTCTTGCCGCGGATCTCCCCCAGCTCTGCCTCGATCCACAGCCCGTGGGCGTGTCCCCAGTCGACGGCGGCCCGCGTCACGGCGAGGTTCTCCTGGTACGGCAGCCCGGAGGCGTCGTACATCACGGAACTGAACCCGGCGTCCGGCGCCCGGCGCAGCAGGGCGTCGCTCTTGACGTGGTCGAGGTGCAGCGCGACGGGCACGGCGGCGCGTTCCGCGACGGCGACGGCGGCGCGGGCCAGCGGCAGGACACGGCCCTGCCGGAACGTGACCGCGTTCTCGCTGACTTGCAGGACGACCGGCGCGTTCGCCGACTCGGCTCCGGCGACGACGGCTTCGGCGTGTTCCAGCGTGATGATGTTGAACGCGGCGACGGCCGATCCGGCCGCGGCGGCGCGGGTGACGAGGTCACCGGTGGTGGCGAGGGGCACGCGGGTCCTTTCGGAGGGCTGCCGGTTGTCGTGACAGGGGCCCGTCGCCGTCGAAGAGGCGAGGGGTTGCCGGACGTGAGGGGGTGTCGGTCGTCACCCCGGACTGTGGACTGCCGGTTGTCGTGAGTAGGGCCGGTCATCGTCGGGCGGGCCGGTCGCCGTCGGGCGGGCCGGTCGCCGTCGGGCGGGCCGGTCGTCAGGGGGTGAGGATCACCGAGCGGGTGAGGTGGCGCGGCCGGTCCGGGTCGAGGCCGCGGGCCGCCGCGACGGCGACCGCGAGCCGTTGGACGCGGACGAGTTCGGCGAGCGGGTCGAGGCCTCCGGCGATCCAGCGCCCGCCGGTCTCCCGGACCTGTTCGGCGAGCCCGTCGGGTGCCGCGCCGAGCATCCAGGTGGCGGTGCCGCTCGTGGTGATGCTGATGGGGCCGTGCCGGTACTCCATCGCCGGGTAGGCCTCGGTCCAGGCGAGTGCGGCCTCGCGCATCTTCAGCCCGGCCTCGTTGGCGAGGCCGACGGTCCAGCCGCGGCCCAGGAACGTGAACTGCGTGCAGTCGACAAGCCCTTCGGGGAGGGGTTCGTCGAGCGCGGTGCGCGCGTCGGCCACGGCGGACTCCGGGTGCAGGCCCAGGTGGGCACGCAGCAGGGTGAGGGCGGTCGTCGCGAACCGGGTCTGCACGACGGACCGTTCGTCGGCGTAGTCGAGGACGACGACGTCGTCCGCCGCCGTCATGACCGGGGTGCCGGGGTCGGCGGTGAGGGCGGTGGTACGGGCGCCGGTGGCGCTGTCGGGACGGTCCTTGACGCGGTGCAGCAGGTCGAGGACCTCCGTGGTGGTGCCGGAGCGGGTGAGGGCGACGATGCGGTCGTAGGCGCGGCCGTGCGGGAACTCGGAGGCGGCGAAGGCGTCCGTCTCGCCCTGACCCGCGCCTTCGCGCAGCGCGGCGGCGGCCTGCGCCATGAAGTACGAGGTGCCGCAGCCGACGATCGCGACCCGCTCCCCCGGCTGCGGCAGCGCGCGGACATGGTCCGCCGCCTGCGACGCTGCACGCTCCCAGCACGCGGGCTGGCCGGTCAGCTCGTCCTCGACATGCGTCGCCGTCACCGCACACTCCATTCCTGGTCACCATCATCCCGCTTTGCTTGTTCCTGCAAGATAGCGCGCCATTTCGAGCAACATCAAGCATGCGTCGATGATCGGGTGCGCTAGGGTCGCCGACACGCAAGAGGGGTACGGCCCGGGGACGGAGGCTGCGGATGTCGCGCGACGCCCGCTGGAAGACGCTGCTGGAGCTGCTCGTGGAGCGCGGCCGGCTCGACGTCGAGGAGGCGGCCACGGAGCTGGAGGTGTCGGCCGCGACGATCCGGCGCGACTTCGACCAGCTCGCCGAGCAGCAGATGCTCGTGCGCACGCGGGGCGGCGCGGTGGTGCACGGGGTGTCGTACGAGCTGCCGTTGCGCTACAAGACGGCGCGGCGCGCCTCGGAGAAGCAGCGCATCGCGACGGCGGTGGCCCGGCTGGTGGTGCCGGGCGAGGCGGTCGGGCTGACCGGCGGGACGACCACCACGGAGGTGGCGCGCGCCCTGGCCGTGCGCGCCGACCTGTCGTCCGGCTCTCCGGCGCTGACCGTCGTGACGAACGCGCTGAACATCGCCAACGAACTGGCCGTGCGCCCGCAGTTCAAGATCGTGGTGACGGGTGGGGTCGCGCGGGCGCAGTCGTACGAGCTGATCGGGCCGCTCGCGGACGGGGTGCTGGGCCAGATCACGCTCGACGTGGCCGTGGTCGGCGTGGTCGCGTTCGACGTGGCGCACGGCGCGGCGGCCCACGACGAGGCGGAGGCCGCGGTCAACCGGCTGCTGTGCGAGCGGGCCGAACGGGTGGTGGTGGCCGCCGACTCCAGCAAGCTGGGCCGGCGGGCGTTCGCCCGGATCTGCGCGGCCGAGACCGTGCACACGCTGGTCACGGACAGCGCGGCCGACGCGGACACGGTGCGCCGGTTCGAGGAGGCGGGCCTCACCGTCCTCACGGTGTGAGCCCCCGGGTCCGGCCAGGCACGGCACCGGGCAGCGGCCCGCGTTCCGTCCCGGCCGGGACGGCCCCTCCCACCCGTCCTCCCACCCGTGGCCGGTTGGACGTACCGGCGAGGCGGGGTCCGGGTACCAGCCGGACCGGTGCCGGACGGGCGCGTTCACGGGCCAGGTCACCCGCGCGTTCACGACACCCTCACGTCCGGGTCGTTGCACACGCCCGGGCTCCCACTAGCGTCTGCGGGGCCCCGACCGAGAGACGTGAGGTTGCGATGCCCTCGAGACGACCGCTCATCCGCACCCTGGCAGCGCCGGCAGCCCTGGCACCCCTGCTGGCCTTCGCCCTGGCCGTTCCGGCGACCGCGCACGCCGGCGCCGCCCCGCCCGGCGGGCCGCACGTACCGCCGCAGAAGACGCACTTCGACCTCCAGGCGCACCGCGGCGGCCTCGGCCTGACGACGGAGAGCTCCCTGCCGGGCTTCGCGAAGGCGCTGCGGCTCGGCGTGTCCACCCTGGAACTGGACACCCAGATCACCAGGGACGAGAAGGTCGTCGTCACGCACGACCGGCAGGTCAGCGCCCAGAAGTGCCGGGACACCGCACCGGTCGAGGCCGGCGACCCGGTGTACCCGTACGTGGGCAAGTACATCAAGGACCTGACGCTGGCGCAGATCCGCACCATGGACTGCGGCTACCAGCAGGTACCCGGATACCCCGGACAGGAGGTCGTCCACGGCCATCGCCTGCTCGAGCTGAAGGACGTCCTGAACCTCGTCAAGAGCTACAGGGCCAAGCAGGTCACCCTCAACATCGAGACGAAGGTCGAGGCGGGCGCGCCCGAGCAGACCGCGCCGCGCGAACTGTTCGTGCGCCGGGTGTACGAGGAGATCCACGCGTCGGGCATCGAGGACCAGGTCACCGTGCAGTCCTTCGACTGGGGCTCGCTGAAGGCGATGCACAGGCTGGCCCCCGGGTGGCCGCTGGTGGCGCTCACGAACTACGACTTCCTCGAGGTCGGCAGGCCCGGCGCGTCCCCCTGGCTCGGCGGGATCGACGCCGACGACTACGACGGCGACTTCGTGAAGGCCGCCGCGGCCGTCCCCGGCGTGACGGCGCTCTCGCCCAACTACGGTTTCCCGCAGAGCGGCAAGGTCGGCGACCCCGGCTTCCGTTTCTACCCGGACCGGGCGATGGTCGGCTCCGCGCACGCGAGGGGCCTGAAGGTCGTGCCGTGGACGTGCGACGACCCGGCGACCCTCGAGGCGCTCATCGACCTCGGCGTGGACGGCATCATCACGGACTACCCGGACCGGCTCCGCACGATCATGGCGGAACGGGGCATGCGCCTGCCGAAGCCCTACCCCGCCCCACGCTGACTCCGGTCGTCCTCGGCTTCCCGCGGTCCTCCGTCATCCCGGGCCCGGCGCTCTCCCGAGCCCTTCGCTCTCCCGGGTCCTGCGTCATCCCGAACCCTTCGCCCTCCCGGGTCCTGCGTCATCCCGAACCCTTCGCCCTCCCGGGTCCTGCGTCGCCCCGAACCTTCGCTCACCCGGGTCCTGGGGCATCCCGCACCCTTCGCTCTCCCGGCTTTCCGTTGTCCCGGCCCTCGGCCGCACGGCCCGTCCGTCGGCGCCCCGCGCGTCGGCGGACGGCCCGTGCCGACTGCGTCAGTGTCGCGGCGCCCCGCGCCGCAGCGCCGACAGGGCCGGGGTTCGCGCCAGCGCCAGCCATGTCTCAGCGCCGCGCGCCCCAGCGGCCGGGCCGAGGCCCGCGCCGACTGCCGGCCCTTTCCGACGCCCCGCGCCTCAGCGGACAGGGCCGGGGTCCGTACCGGCCGCGGCCATGGTCCGCAGCCGTTCGTCGCACCAGGCCGTGGCCAGGGCGACCATCTCGTCCAGCGAGCCGGGCTCGTCGAACAGAGGCCCGGCGTCCTGCACGACGCGGACGGCGCTGACCGCCGGGATCTGCTCCGCGGCCTGCTGGTCGAGCCGCAGCATCCCGGGGTCCCGGCCGCCCGCGAGGAACAGCACCGGCACCCGGATCCTGCGGAGCGCGTCGCCGGCCAGGTCGGGGCGGGCGCCCCACACCACGGCGGTCAGCGCCTCGTCGGGCAGTTCCGCGGCGGCCTCCAGCACGGCCGCCGACTCCACGCCGGTACCGAACAGGGCGATGGGAAGCCCCCGCGTCTCGGGCTGGGCCTTGAGCCAGTCGCTGCCGGCGGCGGTACGGCGGCCCAGCAGGCGCACGTCGAAACGCTGATCGCCGTCCGGGGAGACACCACGGTCCTCGGCCTCGCTGAGCAGGTCGAGTGCGAGCGTGCCGAAGCCGGCCCGGTGCAGTGCGGCGGTGACCGAACGACTTCCCGGACTCCGGCGAGAGCTGTCGGTGCCGTGCGCGATCAGGATCATCGCCCGCGCCTGCGCCGGGACGACGAGATCGCCTCCGAGCGTCACGCGGCCGGCGGGCACCGACACCATCTCGGAGATCATGAGCATCACCCGTTTCCTCGGACCGTTCGGCTGCGTGAGCCGCTGTCTGGAACTCCGTCGTGCCGGGTACCCGCGCAGCCCGAACCGGATCGCCGCCGTCCGCCTCCAAGCCACTCTGCCGCCGGCCTCCCCGGCGTGCGGCGCCGCCGGCCTCCGCGGGCGGTTGACGCGGTAGGCGCGGATGGCCTCGGGTACCCGGGCACGGCACGACTACCAGGGGAGATGACTCGGATGCTGATCCTCGGACTGCTGCTCCTCGCGGGCTCGGCCGCCTTCACCGTCCTGCTGATCGCCGACAACCTGTCGGGCGGTCCCGAGTACACCGTGTCCATCCTGAGCGAGAAGCTCGCGACCATGAACACGCTGGCCGTGTTCTGCTCCGGCCTCGCGCTGGCGCTGATCTTCTGCCTGGGGCTGGCTCTGATGTCGGCGGCCCGGACGCACCGGCGCCGCAAGAGGGAACGCGAACATCACAGCGCCGACGACGCCACCTACTGGGACGACATGCGGGGCCGCGACGCACACGCCTGACCCGGTCCACGACCGGCTGCGGCTACGAAAGCGGGCTCCGCGCGCACGGCTGCGGCCACCGTTCGCGCCGCCTCGGCGCGGCGGGCAGCGACAGCGCCCCCGTGCATCCCGGCAGCACGCGCTCACACCTGAGCGCAGAGGGACCCACGTGATCGGCAAGAATGGCAGGTGATTAACATATGAGCACCGCCTAGCTCGAAAGATGAACCTGTGACTGCCACCGTGGACTCGTTCACCAACTGGAAGAACCGCGAGGAGATCGCGGAGTCGATGATCCCGCTCATCGGGAAGCTGCACCGGGAGCGGGACGTCACCGTCCTCCTCCACAGCCGCTCCCTGGTGAACAAGTCGGTGGTCAGCATCCTCAAGACCCACCGGTTCGCCCGGCAGATCGCGGGCCAGGAGCTCTCGGTCACCGAGACCCTGCCGTTCCTGAAGGCGCTCACCGCCCTCGACCTCGGCCCGTCCCAGATCGACATCGGCATGCTGGCCGCGACCTACAAGGCCGACGACCGGGGCCTGAGCGTCGAGGAGTTCACGGCCGGGGCCGTCGCGGGCGCCACGGGCACGAACAAGATCGAGCGCCGCGAGCCGCGCGACGTCGTCCTCTACGGCTTCGGCCGCATAGGGCGTCTGCTGGCCCGCCTCCTCATCGAGAAGGCCGGCTCGGGCAACGGCCTGCGACTGCGTGCCATCGTCGTGCGAGGCAGCGGCGGCCGGCCCGTCGACGACCTCGTCAAGCGGGCCTCGCTGCTGCGCCGCGACTCGGTGCACGGCCAGTTCCAGGGCACGATCACGGTGGACGAGGCCAACAGCACGATCGTCGCCAACGGCAACGAGATCCGCGTCATCCACGCCGACGACCCGTCCCAGGTGGACTACACGGCGTACGGCATCAAGGACGCCATCCTCATCGACAACACCGGCAAGTGGCGCGACCGCGAAGGCCTGTCGAAGCATCTGCGTCCCGGCGTCGACAAGGTCGTCCTGACCGCACCGGGCAAGGGCGACGTCCCGAACATCGTGCACGGCGTCAACCACGACACGCTCAAGCCGGACGAGAACATCCTGTCCTGCGCGTCCTGCACCACCAACGCGATCGTCCCGCCGCTGAAAGCGATGGCCGACGAGTACGGCGTGCTGCGCGGCCACGTGGAGACCGTCCACTCGTTCACCAACGACCAGAACCTGCTGGACAACTACCACAAGTCCGACCGCCGGGGCCGTTCCGCGCCGCTCAACATGGTCATCACCGAGACCGGCGCCGCCTCCGCCGTCGCCAAGGCGCTGCCCGGCCTGAAGGCGAAGATCACGGGCAGCTCGATCCGCGTCCCCGTCCCGGACGTGTCGATCGCGATCCTCAACCTGCAACTCGCGCGCGAGACCACCCGCGAGGAGGTCCTCGACCACCTGCGCGACGTGTCACTGACCTCGCCGCTCAAGCGGCAGATCGACTTCATCAGCGCGCCCGACGCCGTCTCCAGCGACTTCATCGGCTCGCGCAAGGCGTCGATCGTCGACGCCGGCGCCACCAAGGTGGAGGGCGACAACGCGATCCTCTACCTCTGGTACGACAACGAGTTCGGCTACTCCTGCCAGGTCGTCCGGGTCGTCCAGTACGTCTCCGGGGTGGAGTACCCGACGTACCCGGCGACACCGGCGCTCTGATCCCCGCCCCGCTCTTCGGGCGCCGGGGCGCCGGGGCCGGTCCGACGGAGGGCCGGCCCCGGCGTTTCCGGTGAGCCGCCGGCGTGGCGGCAGCACGGGGAGCGCGAATGGGAGCGGACCGCCCGCGGGAACAGCCTGCGGAACCCGGATGCATGTCCTGGTGGATCGCCCTTGCCCCACCCCCGGGGCACACTTAGCCTGCTTTTGTGCCGCCAATAAACAAAGCCCGTCCGCACAGCGCCGTGCCGGGCCGCCCCGCCGACCTGTCCCGCCTCCGTGCCGTCCTGACCACCTTCTTCGCCCTCGACGGCTTCATCTTCGCCGGATGGGTCGTCCGCATCCCGGCCGTCAAGGAGCAGACGCACGCATCCGCCACCGAGCTGGGCCTCGCACTGCTCGGGGTGTCCGCCGGGGCGGTCATCACGATGACCCTCACCGGCCGCCTGTGCCGCCACTACGGCAGCCATCCGGTCACGGTGGTCTGCGCGGTCCTGCTCTCCCTCAGCGTGGCGCTGCCCCCGCTCACCCACTCCGCGTCCACGCTCGGCGCGGTGCTTCTGCTGTTCGGGGCCGCGTACGGCGGCGTCAACGTCGCCTTCAACAGCGCCGCCGTCGATCTCGTGGCCGCGCTGCGACGGCCTGTCATGCCGAGCTTCCACGCCGCGTTCAGCCTGGGCGGCATGGTCGGCGCGGGCCTGGGCGGGCTGGTCGCGGGCGCCGTCTCCCCGACCCGCCATCTACTGGGCCTCACGGCCGTCGGACTGCTCGTCACCGCGGTCGCGGGACCCGCGCTGCTGCGTCTCGAACCCGCGGCGCCTCCCGGCCGGCCCCGCGAGGAGAAGCCGGGGCCACGCCGTCCGGACGCCCGCACCCGCGGCCTGGTGACCGTCTTCGGACTGATCGCCCTGTGCACCGCGTACGGCGAAGGCGCCATGGCCGACTGGGGCGCGCTGCACCTGGAGGAGGACCTGCGGGCCCACCCGGGTCTCGCGGCGGCCGGCTACTCCTGCTTCGCGCTCACCATGACGCTGGGCCGCCTCAGCGGCACAGCCCTCCTGGAGCGCCTCGGGCGGACCCGCACCGTCGTGGCCGGGGGCGCCCTCGCGGCGGCGGGCATGCTGCTCGGATCACTCGCCCCCACCCTGTGGGCGGCCCTGCTCGGCTACGCCGTCACGGGGCTCGGCCTCGCCAACCTCTTCCCGGTGGCCGTCGAACGCGCCGGCGCGCTGGCCGGCCCGAGCGGCGTCGCGACCGCCTCCACCCTCGGTTACGGCGGCATGCTGCTGGGCCCGCCGGCGATCGGCTTCATGGCCGACGGGATCTCCCTGCCGGCCGCCCTCACGAGCGTGGCGGTGCTGGCGGCGGTGGCGGCGGCCATCGGGGCGGCGACGCGGCGGGCATAGCCGCCCCTCCAGCGACCGCCCCGGTCGGGTCACCGGTCCGGGGGGCCGGGCAGCGGGCGTTCCTCCGAGTCGTCCGGTTCCTCTTCTCTCTCGCCCTCCGCCTGGGACGGCGTCGTCCAGGGCGGGTCGTAGGAGCGCTCGGCGCCCGGATCGTCGTCGCGTTCGCCCTCGGCCTGGGACGGGGTGTGCTCGTTCATCGGTCTCTCCCTGCCTGGTGGGTCGGCCCTCGAGGCGGGCCAGTGGTCTGCCTGGCCAGTACGGCCGGGGCCGTCGGCGTGCTCGCCGGGCGCCGGCCCGCCGCGCACCCGTGTCGGACACCTCCTAGGGCAGTGGTGTGCCGCCGGTGGCGTTGAGGATCTCCGCCGTGATGAAGCTCGCTTCCTGGGAGGCGAGGTAGACGTACGCGGGGGCGAGTTCCGCGGGCTGCGCCGGGCGGCCCAGCGGCGCCTGCTTGCCGAACTCCGACGTGTCCGGGAGCGTCGCGGGGATCAGCGGCGTCCACACCGGTCCGGGCGCGACCGCGTTGACGCGGATGCCGCGCTCCACGAGCATCTGCGCGAGCCCCTGCGTGAAGGTGACGATCGCGCCCTTCGTCGTCGCGTAGTCCAGCAGGTGCGGACTGGGTTTGTACGCCTGGACCGACGTGGAATTGATGATGCTGCCGCCCTCGTGCATGTGCGGGAGCGCGAACTTCGTCAGCCAGAACATCCCGTACAGGTTGGTGCGCATGACGCGGTCGAACTGCTCGGTGGTGATCGCCTCGATGCCGTCCGGCTGCGACATCTGGTACGCCGCGTTGTTCACCAGCACGTCGATGCGGCCGAACTCCGCGACCGCCCGGTCGATCAGCGCGCGGCAGTTGGCCTCCTCGCGGATGTCGCAGGAGACGGCGACCGCCCTGCGGCCCGCGTCCTCGACCAGCCGGGACGTCTCGCGCGCCTCGTCGGCCTCCACGTCGAGGTGCGTGAACAGCACGTCGGCGCCCTCGCGGGCGAAGGCCAGGGCCACCGCCCGGCCGATGCCGGAGTCGCCGCCCGTGACGACGGCCTTGCGGTCGTCCAGCCGACCGGAGCCGCGGTAGGAGTCCTCACCGTGATCGGGCGGCGGGTCCATCGGGCCCGTCCAGCCCGGGTGAGGCTGGTCCTGCGCGGGGAAGCCGGGCTGCGGATACTGCGTCACCGGGTCCTGCGGGGTGTGCTGCGACTCGGTCACGTCCATCTCCTCACCGTGGGACATAGAGGGCCGGAACGACGGGTTCCCGGCTCACGGCGTACGACGCACCGCAGGCCGGGAACCTGGGACCGCTCCCCCGGTGACTCCCCCGCGGCTCTCGTCGCGTCGTCGTGGGGCCGTCCGGCGTATGCGGGCGCGGGCCGGTTCGGGATGATCAGACGGGGTACCCGGGACGTGCGAAAAACGACCGTGCCGACCGTACTGGCCGTATCGGAGGCGGCAGGACCGCAGGCTCGTACCCGCGAGAAGTACCGAGAAGTACCGGAAGTACCGAGCCGTGTGAGCCGCGTCGAGACATGCCGGGAGGCAGCCGTTGAGGCGACCGCGCCTTTCCGTTCCGGGGTTCGCCACCGTACTGGGGGCGGTCCTGGAGACCGGCTGGGCGGGCATGCGGCTGGCCGGGCTCCCGCTGGAGGTGGCCGTCTGGGGCGTACGGCGGTGCGCCGGACTGTTCGGCGGCCCGGCCGTGCGCCCCCTGGAGCGGGAGACCACGCGGTGCGAGCCGGACGTGACGGGGCTCCCCGTGATCTTCGTGCACGGTCTGTCCGACCGGGCGTCGATCTTCACCCGGCTACGGGACCGGCTGCGCGGCTGCGGCGCGGGCCCGTTCCTCACCGCGACGTACAGCCCGTTCCACCTGGACATCCGTACCGCCGCCCGCGCCCTCTCCGAGCAGGTCGAACAGGCCCGGGAGCAGGCGGGCGGGCGCCCCGTGTGCCTCGTGGGGCACAGCCTGGGCGGGCTGATCGCGCGGTACTACGTGCAGCGGCTCGGCGGCGACGCCCACGTGTCCCTGGTGATCACGCTGGCGACGCCGCACAGCGGCACGGCGATGGCGCTGCTGGCCCCGCCGTACCCCGTGCTGCGCCAGCTGCGGCCCGGCAGCGACCTGCTGGCCGAGCTGGCCGAGCCGTGCCCAGGGTGCCGCACCCGGTTCGTCGCCTTCTACAGCGACCTGGACGAGGCGGTCCTCCCCGCCGGCCGGGCCCGTCTCGACCATCCTGACCTGCTGGTACGCAACATCCTCGTGCACGACGTCGGCCACCTGATGCTGCCCGTGCACACCTGTGTCGTCGACGAGGTACGCGCGCTGCTGGCCGCGGCGGTGGGCGTCCCGCCGGAGGCCCTCGCACCGGAGTGAGCCGACCCGCCGTCTCCCGGACCCCTCCAGGCACCTCCGCCTCCTCGGGTCCGGGCCCCCTCCAGGTGCTCCACCTCCTCCGCTTCCCGGCCCCCTCATGTCCCTCCCGAGACGTTCGCACCCCCCGGGAATGAATCCCTCCGGGGCCTGGTTCCACTGAACGGTCGATGTTTTTGTGTCTGTGTTTCACCGCACGCTCGCGAAGAACGCCGTCGCGGGCGCCGCCTTGCTTCAGGGAACTGGAGAAGTCGCGTCCAGGCCGACCCGGGGCACCGCACGGTGCGGTCCCCGTATCCAGCACCCTCAGAAGGAGCAAGAAAATGACTCAGGGCACCGTCAAGTGGTTCAACGCGGAGAAGGGCTTCGGCTTCATCGCCCGCGCCGACGGACCGGACGTCTTCGTCCACTACTCCGAGATCGACAGCGACGGCTTCCGCAGTCTCGAGGAGAACCAGACCGTGGAGTTCGAGGTCGTCCAGGGTCCGAAGGGCCCGCAGGCCTCACGCGTCCGCGCTCTCTGAGACGGCCGGGCAGCCGCCCGACGCACCTCATGACGCACCCCATGGCCGGCGCCACGAGCGCCGGCCATCGGCATGCCCACGATCACCACGTATGCCGTGCGCACCCACACGTGTGCCGCGCGTACCGCGTACCGCCTCTCCCCGGTGGCGTTCGCCGACCACCTGCCGGGGGCCTTTCCCCCGTGACGTTCGCCGACCCACCTGCCGGGAGGCCTTTCCCCTCCCGAGCGCCGGGTGGGGCAGACTCGTCGACATGGAGACGGTCCGGTTCCTCGACATCCTCGACGCGGAAGGCACGTTGCCGGCCGCGGCCGCCGAGCGTGCCGGAACCGGCGCCGAGGTCCGGGCCTGCCCCGGCTGGCGGATAGCGACCTGCTGCGGCACACCGGCGCGGTACACCGCTGGGCCGCGTCCTCCGTCGCCGAGCGGCACATGCACCCTGTGAGATCGGGGACGGCCCGGAGCTGGACGGCGCCGAGCTGATCACCTGGTACCGGGACAGTCACCGCGTCCTGGTCGGGACGCTGGCCGGAGCCCCGTCCGACGTACGGGCGTGGACGTTCCATCCCGCGCCCTCGCCCGGCCCGCTTGCCTTCTGGACCCGTCGGCAGGCCCACGAGACGACCGTGCACCGCATCGACGCGGAAGGCGCGGAGGCCCCGGGACCCAGAAGCGGCACGGCGGTCGCCGCCGACTTCGCCGTGGACGGCATCGACGAGGCCCCGGCCCGGCTTCGCCGTCCGCGCCGTCGGTGTTCCCGTCCGCTTCCGGCGCCCGACGGCCGCCGCCCCTGAACGGTCAGCCCAGCCAGCCCGGCCGTACCAGCCCCGACTCGTAGGCCATGACCACCAGTTGGGCCCGGTCGCGGGCACCCAGTTTCACCATCGTGCGGCTGACGTGGGTCTTCGCGGTGAGGGGGCTGACGACCAGGCGGCGGGCGATCTCCTCGTTGGGCAGGCCGATGCCGACCAGGGCCATCACCTCCCGTTCCCGCTCGGTGAGCGCGACGAGCGCGCCGGCGGCGGCAGGCTCCTTGGAACGGGCCGCGAACTCGGCGATCAGCCGGCGGGTCACCCCGGGCGAGAGCAGCGCGTCGCCGTGCACCACCGCCCGCACCGCCCGCAGGAGTTCCTCGGGTTCGGTGTCCTTCACCAGGAAGCCGGAGGCGCCGGCGCGGATCGCCTCGAAGACGTACTCGTCCAGCTCGAAGGTGGTCAGCATGACCACCTTGACCTCGCCCAGCGCGTCGTCGCCGGTAATGCCGCGCGTGGCCGCCAGTCCGTCCATGACCGGCATGCGGATGTCCATCAGTACGACGTCGGGCCGCAGGTCGCGCACCGTGCGCAGCGCCTCCTCGCCGTCGGCCGCCTCCCCGGCCACCTCGATGTCCGCCTGGGCGTCGAGCAGGGCCCGGAAACCGGCCCGCACCAGCGACTGGTCGTCGGCGAGCAGTACACGGATCACCGGTCCTCCCTGACCTTCAGCGGCAGTACCGCGAGCACCCGGAAACCGCCGTCGGCGCGCGGGCCCGCCTCGATCGTGCCACCGAGCGCGGCGGCCCGCTCCCGCATCCCGGCCAGCCCGTTGCCGCCGCCCCCGGCGTCCGTCACGGTCGCGGGCCCGTCGTCGTCCACGCACAGCCGCAGCGCGTCCGCGTCGTGGTCGAGCCGCACCCGCGCGTGCCGCGACCCCGAGTGCCGTACGACGTTGGTGAGCGCCTCCTGGACGATGCGGAAGGCGGCGAGGTCGGCGCCGGGCGGCAGGCCGGGCGGCTCACCCGTGACGTCGACCGTGAGGCCCGCGCCCGCCGCCTGCGCCACCAGCTCGGGCAGCCGGCCCAGTCCGGGAGCGGGTGCGCGCGGCGCGTCACCGGGCGTGCGCAGCGTGTCGAGCACCTGCCGCACCTCCCCCAGTGCCTCCTTGCTGGCCGCCTTGATGGTGGTGAGCGCGGAACGCGCCTGCTCGGGGTCGGTGTCGAGCAGAGCCAGCCCGACACCGGCCTGGACGTTGATCACGGAGATGCTGTGCGCGAGGACGTCGTGCAGTTCGCGGGCGATGCGCAGCCGCTCCTCGTCGGCCCGCCGCCGCGCCGCCCGGGCCTGCTCGGCCCGTGTCCGCGCCCACTGCTCGCGCCGCGCGCGGCCCAGTTCGGAGAGCGCCGCGATCGCCACCATCCAGGTCGCCACGACGATTTCCGAACCCCAGGAGGCAGCCGCGTCCCCGGCCGGCGGCAGCCACCGGTAGAGCCAGTGCGCCACCAGCAGGTGCCCCGCCCAGAGCATCCCGATCGCCGACCAGGCGGCCACCCGATGCCCGGCGACCACGGCACTGAAGCAGCTCACGGCGACGGCGAGGAAGACCGGACCGTACGGATATCCGGCGCCCAGATACACCAACGCGGCGCCCGCCGTGCCGAACGCCACGGCCGCCGGATACCGCTTGCGCCACAGCAGCGAGACGCCCGCGACGAGCAGCAGCACGCGCGCGAGGGGATCGAGCGCGGCACGCTCGCCCGCCTGTGCCTGCGCGGCGAAGTTCGAACCGGCCAGCACGAACACGGTGATCAGTGCGGTGCTCCGCCACGGCCATGACGGGCCGTGTGGCGTGTCGCCCCAGCGGTTCCACCCCCAAGGCCCCTGCCGCCACCGGCGCGGCGCCCCGCCCCCGCCTGCACCCTGTTCATCCATACCGGCCACGCTAGACGCCACCGACAGGCACCGACGTCCCCCACACGTGGTGACCCCACGTACTCCCGGGGAAGTACGCCACCCTGCGCGAAGCCCGGGAACACCACCCTGCGCGGAGCCCGGGAACAAAGCTGCGCGGGGCCCGGGACACCGCCCCGGCCTCGGATCGCGCGCCACGTACCTCCGGACCGGTGGAGCCTGTGACCCGGGGCGCGCCCGTACCCCGACTCCTCAGGACTCCCCGCCCGGCTCCCTCTCCCCGGCCTTCTCCACCGTCTTCTCCCCCACCGGCTCCCTCTCCTGCTCGGGTTCCGGCTCAGGCTCCGGGTCCGCGCTCACCGGCCGTCGGTCCATCGCCGTCAGGGCGCGCTGGGCCAGGGGGTGGCTGCGGACGAGCTCACCCAGGGTGTTCGAACCCCGGGTGATGTCCTTGAACGCCCGCCACGCGGGCCGGAATCCGGTCAGCACGGCGTGGAGTATCCCGGGGCGCCGCTCGAACAGGGCCAGCATCCGCTTGCCGACGCTCATCTCGACGCCGAGGCCCGCCCGGACGGCGAAGGCGTAGTTCAGTGCCTGGCGGCGGGCGTCCACCGCGTCGTGCGCCTCGGCTATCCGTACCGCCCACTCGCCGGCGAGGCGGCCCGAGCGCAGCGCGAACGAGATGCCCTCGCGGGTCCACGGTTCCAGCAGTCCCGCCGCGTCCCCGCACACCAGCACCCGGCCGCGCGACAGCGGGGAGTCGTCGGCACGGCAGCGGGTCAGGTGCCCGGAGGAGATGCTGGGCTCGAAACCGGCGAGGCCGAGCCGCCCGATGAAGTCCTCGAGGTAGCGCTTGGTGGCGGCGCCCTCGCCGCGGGCCGAGATCACGCCGACCGTCAGCGTGTCCCCCTTGGGGAAGACCCAGCCGTAACTGCCGGGCATGGGCCCCCAGTCGATGAGGACGCGTCCTTTCCAGTCCTCGGCGACGGTCTCCGGGACGGGGATCTCGGACTCCAGGCCGAGGTCGACCTGGTCGAGTTTCACGCCGACGTGCGCTCCTATGCGGCTGGCGCTGCCGTCCGCGCCGACGACCGCCCGCGCCAGCAGCGTCTCGCCGCCCTGCAGGACGACGGCGACCGTGCGCCGGTCGGGGACGGACGAGCCGTGCTGCTCGACGCGCTGGACGGTGGCGCCCGTACGCAGCTCGGCGCCCGCCTTCTGCGCGTGCTCGACGAGCTGGTGGTCGAACTCGGGCCGGTTGACGAGCCCGAACAGCATCTGCCGGGAGCGCCGGGTGCGGCTGAAGCGGCCGTTGTTGGAGAACGTCACCGCGTGCACCCGGTCCTGGAAGGGCAGCTCGAAGCCGGGTGGCAGGGAGTCGCGCGAGGGGCCGATGATGCCGCCGCCGCATGTCTTGTAGCGGGGAAGCTGGGCTTTCTCCAGCAGCAGCACGCGCCGCCCCGTCACCGCCGCCGCGTAGGCGGCCGACGCCCCGGCTGGTCCCGCGCCCACCACGACGACGTCCCACACCTGCTGCACGCCGTCCGCCGAAGAGTGCTCGCTGCTCACGATGTTCTACTGCTCCCGATCAGCCGCCTGCCGCTCCCCCGCGCTCCGGCTTCGCACGAGCAGGGGGGACCCCATGTCTCCCGCATCCTACGGCGGCCGTCGCCGCAGGTCGCTGTGGGAGTATCGACCGTGTGCGCGCCCCCCACCACCCGGGAGCGTGTCCGCCGCGCGCCACGCGCGGCCACCCGTCCGTACCTGTTTCCCTGTTCCCACGTCGCACCCACGAGGAGCGTGCCCATGTCGTCGAATCCGGTCGCCGAGACCGTCGCCTCCCTGATGCCGAAGGCGAGGGAGGAGCTGGCCGAGCTGGTGGCCTTCAGGTCGGTGGCCGACTTCGACCAGTTCCCGAAGAGCGAGAGCGAGGGCGCCGCGCGCTGGGTGGCCGGCGCGCTGCGCGCGGAGGGCTTCGAGGACGTGGCGCTGCTGGACACCCCCGACGGGACGCAGTCGGTGTACGGCCGTCTGCCCGGCCCGGAGGGCGCCCGGACCGTACTGCTGTACGCCCACTACGACGTGCAGCCGCCGCTGGACGAGGGGGGCTGGTCCTCCCCGCCCTTCGAACTGACCGAGCGGGACGGCCGCTGGTACGGGCGGGGGGCCGCCGACTGCAAGGGCGGCGTCATCATGCACTTGCTGGCGCTGCGCGCGCTGAAGGCGTCCGGCGGCGTGCCGGTGCACGTCAAGGTGATCGCCGAGGGGTCGGAGGAGCAGGGCACGGGCGGCCTCGAGCGGTACGCCGAGCAGCACCCCGAGCTGCTGAAGGCCGACGCGATCGTCATCGGTGACTCCGGGAACTTCCGCGTGGGGATGCCGACGGTCACGACCGCTCTGCGCGGTATGACGCTGGTGCGCGTGCAGGTCGACACCCTCGAGGGCAATCTGCACTCCGGGCAGTTCGGCGGCGCGGCGCCCGACGCGCTGGCGGCGCTGATCCGCGTCCTGGACTCGCTGCGCGCCGAGGACGGTTCGACGACCGTCGACGGACTTGCCGGGGAGTCGGCGTGGCAGGGGCTGCAGTACGAGGAGGGGCAGTTCCGCAAGGACGCGAAGGTGCTGGACGGCGTCGGGCTGATCGGCTCGGGCACGGTCGCCGACCGGATCTGGGCGCGCCCGGCGGTCACGGTCATCGGCATCGACTGCCCGCCCGTGCTGGGCGCCACGCCGTCGGTACAGGCGAGCGCCCGCGCGCTGGTCAGCCTGCGGGTGCCGCCGGGCGTGGACGCGTCGGAGGCGACGAAGCTGCTTCAGGGGCACGTGGAGTCGCACACGCCGTGGGGCGCACGGGTGCGTGTGGAGCAGGTGGGCCAGGGGCAGGCGTTCCGCGCCGACACGACCAGCCCGGCGTACCGGGCGATGGCGGACGCGATGGCGGTGGCGTACCCGGGTGAGGAGATGCAGTACGCGGGCCAGGGCGGTTCGATCCCGCTGTGCAACACGCTGGCCTCGCTGTATCCGGACGCGGAGATCCTGCTGATCGGCCTGAGCGAGCCGGAGGCACAGATCCACGCGGTGAACGAGAGCGTGTCACCCGAGGAGCTGGAGCGCCTGTCGGTGACCGAGGCGCTGTTCCTGCGCAACTACGCGGCGGGCTGACCTCCGCGCCCCCCGGGGGCACGGACGCGCCGGGACGGAAGAGAGGGCCGGGCGCGCCGCTCTGCCCACAGCCAAGGGCCCGGCACTGCGGGCAGAGCGCCGGTTACGTTCGTCGCATGGACGTCATCGAGCTTCTTCCCCGGCTCCATCTGCTGCGTTTCCCGGTCGGCCAGGCGTACCTGTGGCGGGACGGCGACGAGTCGACGCTGATCGACGCCGGCCCGCCCGGAGCCGGCCCCCGGATCGCCGGGGCGGTCGCGGGCCTCGGCCGGGACCCGCGCTCGGTGCGCAGGGTCGTACTGACGCACTTCCACGAGGATCACGTGGGCGGGGCGGCCGAGTTCGCGGCGCTGACCGGCGCCGAGGTGCTGGCACACGGCGTGGACGCCCCGTTCGTACGGGGTGAGGCGCCGGGCCCGTCACCGGTGTTCGAGGACTGGGAGCTGCCGATCCACGCGGAGGCCGTCACGCACCTCCCGCAGGGCGGCTTCGCGCGTCCGACGCGGGTCACCGAGCTGACCGACGGCGACGTCCTGGAGTTCGGGGGCGGGGCGCACGTCGTGCACGTCCCCGGTCACACGGAGGGCAGTGTCGCGCTCCATCTGCCGCGCCACGGCGTGCTGTTCACGGGGGACACGGTGGCCGCCTCCCCGGTGGACGGCGCGGTGATGCCGGGGGTGTTCAACCTGGACCGCGGCCGGGTCCTCGCGGCGTGCCGCCGGCTGGCCGCGCTGGACGCGGACGTGGCATGTTTCGGCCACGGGGACCCGGTCGTCGGCGGCGCGGCCACGGCGATCGCCCGAGCGGCCGACGCGGGGCGGCACGAGGGCTGAGGGTCACGTCCGCCCGGATGCGCTGCCGGAGTTGTCCTCGTACGGGGTGGGAACGCCTGCCTCCAGGTAGTGCGCCGCGCCGCGTTCCCGGGCGCGCAGGGCCCAGCGCAGGCGTTCGTAGCGGACGGGCGGGAGCAGGCCGGCGGCCTCCTGTTCGGTGACGAAGCGCCAGTCGCGCAGTTCGGGTCCGGGCAGCAGGAGGTGGGCGGCCTCCGTGGCGGCGAGCCGGCCGCCGTCGAAGAGGAGGCGCAGCCCGCCGTAACCGGGCGGCGCGGGCGGTTCCCAGTCGACGACGAGCAGGGTGGGTACGTCGGTCAGCCGGAGGCCGGTCTCCTCGGTGACCTCGCGCATGCCGGCGCGGGCGGGCGCCTCGCCGGGTTCGACGACGCCGCCGGGGAACTCCCACCCGGGTTTGTAGGTGGGGTCCACGAGCAGGACGCGGTCCTGCTCGTCGAAGAGGAGGACACCTGCGGCCAGCGTCTCCGCGGTCGGCTCGGGTGTCTGCACGATGTCGCAGGCGGGGACGGTTCCGCCGGTGACGGCCTCGGCGATGCGGGTGGCCGTCTCGTGCGGGGTGAGCGCGCTGGTGTCGACGGGGTGGGCGTCGGCGGTGAGCCAGGAGGCCAGCGCGGCCTTGTACGGCTCGATGTGGTCGTAGGCCCACTGGCGGGTGCGTATCCCGCCGTCGGGCGGGCCGGGCGGGACCTCTCGGCCCGCTATGCGTGCACGCAGGATCGTTTCGGCCGGGGCCAGAAGCACATGCCGGACGGGAATGCGGCGGGCGGCGAGACCGCCGAAGATCTCGTCCCGGTACTCCTGGCGCAGCAGCGTCATGGGCACCACGAGGGTGCCGCCGAGCTCGGTGAGCATCGCGGCCGCCGTGTCGATCACGAGGCGCCGCCAGATCGGGAGGTCCTGGAAGTCGCCGACCTCGGCGAGGCGTTTGGGCGGCAGCAGGTGCGCGAGCGCCGCGCCGACGACCTCGGGGTCGAAGAGCGTGCTGTTCGGGATCAGTTCGATCAGTTCCCGTGCGGTGGTGGTCTTTCCCGCACCGAACGTCCCGTTGATCCAAACGATCACGTTTCCCCCTCTTGAGTTGGACCCCTGAGGCTTGCCCGCTCCACCCTGCCACGGAAACCAGCCCTGGTTGACATGCCGTCTTCAACCGCACGCCGACGCCGGAGGAGTCACGCACCCGGCGGCAGGAAGGCGCGCATCCGGACTCCCCGGCCGAAGGGCCGGACCACTCCCGCCCCTCCAGACCCATCCCGACACCTTCCAACACAGTCCGACACGTTCTACCGTGACGCCGCAGGATCAGAATGACACGCACATGCCACCACCCTCGCAGGATTCGCAAGCCCGGAGGAACGTCACGATGCGTCACCTTCACCCCCACACCACCCGCCCACTCCGCCTCAGAACGGCCGGAGCCGTCACCGCCGCACTCCTGTGCACCGCCGGCCTCGCCGCACCCGCCGTCGCCGCACCGCCCCGCGGCGCCGTCGCCGCAACCGAGGGAGCCCCGGCGGCCGTCGCACCCGCCCGCGACGACGGCCTCGCACTCACCCCGCCCATGGGCTTCAACAACTGGAACTCCACGCACTGCCGCGCCGACTTCGACGAGACCATGGTCAAGGCGATCGCGGACATCTTCGTCGAGAAGGGCCTCAAGGACACCGGGTACGAGTACGTCAACCTGGACGACTGCTGGGCGCTGCCGGAGCGGGACGAGAGCGGCCTGCTCGTGCCGGACCCGGCCCGCTTCCCGAACGGCATCAAGGCCGTCGCCGACTACGTCCACTCCAAGGGGCTGAAGTTCGGCATCTACACCAGCGCGGGCACGAAGACGTGCAGCAACATCGGCTTCCCGGGCGGGCTGGACCACGAGTACAGCGACGCGCGGCAGTTCGCCGCATGGGGCGTCGACTACCTCAAGTACGACAACTGCAACAACCAGGGCGTCGACGCGCAGACGCGCTACCGGACCATGCGCGACGCGCTCGCGGCGACCGGCCGGCCCATCGTCTACAGCATCTGCGAGTGGGGCCAGAACAAGCCCTGGGAGTGGGCCTCCGACGTCGGCCACCTGTGGCGTACCACCGGGGACATCAGTGACAACTGGGGGTCGATGCTGTCGATCCTGAAGAAGAACCTGCCGCTCGCCGCGTACGCGGGTCCCGGGCACTGGAACGACCCGGACATGCTGGAGGTCGGCAACGGCGGCATGACGGCCACCGAGTACCGCTCCCACTTCTCGATGTGGGCGGTCATGGCCGCGCCGCTGCTCATCGGCACCGACCTGCGCAAGGCGTCCGACGAGACCTTCGGCATCCTCGGCAACCGCGAGGTGGTCGCCGTCGACCAGGACCCGCTGGGCAGGCAGGGCGCCGTCGTGTCGTCCGGGGGCGGGCGGTGGGTCGTCGCCAAGGAGATGAAGGACGGCAGCCGCACCGTGGCGCTGTTCAACGAGTCCGGCAGCCCGCAGCGGATCACCACGACCGCCGGGGCCGTCGGCCTGCCCGGCGCGCCGGCGTACACGCTGCGCGACCTGTGGGAGCACCGCAGCTACCACACGGCCGGCACGATCTCGGCGACCGTCCCCGCCCACGGCACGGTCCTGGTCCGGGTCGCCGCCGACACCCGCTGGGCCCAGCACCCGCCCGCCGTGGAACCCGGCGTGGACGGCGGGACGTGGGTCGAGGCCGGGAAGCCCGCCGCGGTGACGACGACGGCCTCCGACCTGGGCCGCGTCCCGGCCAGGGACGTCTCCGTGCGGGTCGCCGGGCCCGAGGGCTGGACGGTCCGCGCCCAGTCCCCGACCGGCACCGCCCTCCTCGCACCGGGCGGCACCCTGCGCACCAAGTGGACGGTGACGGCCCCCGAGGGCACAGCCACGGGCGGCAACGACCTGACCGTGACGGTCACTTACCGCGCACCCGACGGCACCCGCGTCACCCGGACGCTGCCGCTGACCGCGACCGTGGTCACCGCGCCGCCCTCGGGCACGTCCGGGCTCGGTGACCTGCCGTGGCTGTCGGCCGCCAACGGCTACGGCCCCGTCGAGCGCAACACCAGCAACGGGGAGAGCGCCGCGGGCGACGGCCACCCGATCACCATCGGCGGCGTCGGCTACGACAAGGGCCTCGGCGTCCACGCGGAGAGCACCGTCGAGTACTACGCCGGGGCGGCCTGCGAAACGGTCACCGCGGACGTCGGCGTGGACGACGAGAAGGGCGCCAAGGGCACCGTGGCCTTCCAGATCTGGGCGGACGGCACCGAGGTCGCCTCGACCGGCACCCTCACGAACGCGATGCCGGCCCAGCCGCTCACGGCCGACGTGACCGGCGCCCAGCTGATCCGGCTCGTCGTCACGGACGCGGGCGACGGCGTCGACTCCGACCACGCGGACTGGGCGAACGCCCGCCTGACCTGCTGAGTCGCGGGCACCCGAGGCACAACGCCCCGGGGTGGGCGCCGGGCACCTGCGGCCCGGCGCCCACCTGGCGCCCTTCCCTGAGCCGCCGACCGCCCTTCCCCGGGGCTGCCGGGTGCCCTATGCGTGTCCCCCCGCCTACACCCCCGACAGCGCCCGCCCCGACAGCGCCGCTGCCGCCGCGCCCACCAGCCCGGCGTCCGTGCCCATCCCGGCCGGTGCCACCGTCAGGCGCTGGACGAAGGACAGCGTCGCGTAGCCGCTCAGTGCCTTGCGCAGCGGGGTGAACAGGACGTCGCCCGCGTTGGCCACTCCCCCGCCGATCACCACGATGTCGATCTCGACGAGAGTCGCCGTGGCCGCGATGCCGGCGGCCAGCGCCTGCGCCGCCCGCTCGAAGGACGCCACCGCGACCGGGACACCGGCCCGCGCGGCGGCGGCCACCGCGGCGGCGGAGGTGTCGCCGTCCGGGCCGGGCTCCCAGCCGCCCTCCAGGGCACGGCGGGCGATGTTCGGGCCGCTCGCGAGGACCTCCACACAGCCGCGCGAACCGCACGGACAGGGGTCGCCGTCCAGGTCGACGCTGATGTGGCCGATGTGCCCGGCGTTACCGGTGGGTCCCGGATGCAGGCGCCCGTTCAGGACCAGGCCGCCGCCGACCCCCGTGGACACCACCATGCACAGCGCGTTGTCGTGGCCGCGGGCCGCGCCCTGCCAGTGCTCGGCCGCCGTGATCGCGACCCCGTCGCCGATCAGCTCGACGGGCAGGTCACCGGCGGCCTCGCGCACCCGCCGGACCAGCGGATAGTCGCGCCAGCCGGGCACGTTGACCGGGCTGACGGTGCCCGCGCAGGCGTCGACCGGACCCGCGCTGCCGATTCCGACGGCCGCGACGCGCGCCCACAGCGGCGACGCGGTCAGTTCGCCGAGCGCGTCCTCCACGGCCCGCATCACGGTGTCGCCGTCCTCCCGCGCGGGCGTGGCGCGCTGGGCGCGCACCAGGATCTCGCCGTGGCTGTCCACCAGGGCTCCGGCGATCTTGGTCCCGCCGATGTCGAGCGCGGCCACGAGATGGGTGTGCATCAGAGTCGGATCTCCCCGTTCACCATGCGAACGCGTCGCGAAAAATTGGGAAAGCAGCAGGCCGGTCATACATCGAGGCACAGGCCGAAGAGTGCGGTGACCAGTGTCCCGCGGATCTGACAACGTTGTCCAGGCTCTATGCTCGACGCCACATCCTCATACAAGCCCATTCGACTGCAACATCCCACCGGACGACAGGAACAGGACACCGCATCGTGCCCGACACGCCCCGCCGAGCCGACCGCCTCCCCGGAAGCCGCTACGGCAATCGTCCGACCATGAAGGACGTGGCCGCCCGCGCCGGCGTGGGACTCAAGACCGTCTCCCGCGTGGTCAACGGCGAACCGGGCGTCACGCCGGAGACGGAGCACCGCGTCCAGGAGGCCATCGACGCGCTCGGCTTCCGCCGCAACGACAGCGCGCGGGTGCTGCGCAAGGGGCGTACGGCGAGCATCGGCCTGGTGCTGGAGGACCTCGCGGACCCGTTCTACGGCCCGCTCAGCCGGGCGGTGGAGGAGGTGGCGCGGGCCCACGGCGCACTGCTGATCAACGGCTCCAGCGCGGAGGACCCCGACCGCGAGCAGGAGCTCGTCCTGGCGCTGTGCGCGCGGCGGGTGGACGGCCTGGTGGTGATCCCGGCCGGGGACGACCACCGCTACCTGGAGCCGGAGCTGAAGGCCGGTGTCGCGACGGTGTTCGTGGACCGTCCGGCCGGACAGATCGACGCGGACGTCGTCCTGTCGGACAACTTCGGCGGAGCCCGCGACGGTGTCGCCCACCTCATCGCGCACGGGCACCGCCGTATCGGCTTCATCGGCGACATGCCGCGCATCCACACCGCGGCGGAGCGGCTGCGCGGCTACCGGGCGGCCATGGAGGACGCCGGGATACTCGTCAAGGACTCCTGGATGTCCCTCGGCGTCACCGACCCGGTGCGGGTGCGGAGGGCGGCCGAGGACATGCTGTCCGACCCGCACCCGGTGACCGCCGTCTTCACGGGCAACAACCGGGTGACGGTCACCGTGATCCGCGTCCTCGCCGAGCACTCCCGCCCGGTCGCCCTCGTCGGCTTCGACGACATCGAGCTCGCCGACCTGCTCAGGCCGGGCCTCACGGTCGTCGCCCAGGACGCGGCGACGCTCGGCCGCAGCGCCGCCGAGCGCCTCTTCCAGCAGCTCGACGGCACCCTCATCACCCCCGGCCGCATCGAACTGCCCACCCGGCTGATCACCCGCGGCTCCGGCGAGCTTCCCCCGGCGGACTGAGCGGGCGCGGGACAACCGCACCCGCGGTCCCTGGCCGACGCGCCGCGCGATCACCGGCCGCTCCACCCGAGGCGTGACCGACGGACTCCGGACCGCCGGACGGCAACCGGCTGCTCCCCGGGCCGGGGTGCCCGGCGACCGCGCCCGGCCCCGCCGCGCGATCGCCCACGGCTCCACCAGGAGCGTGACCGGCGAACCCCGGCCCGCCGGGCCCGCTGGACCGGCTGAACACCGCGCCCGCGTTCCGGCCCCGGCCGTCGGCTGCGCCCCGTCCCGTCGGCGGACGGCGGGGCGCGGGCGCGGCATTCGGTCGTTCGCCGAGGGCCAGCGGGTGACGGAGTCCGGGATGGAGCGGCCGGGGTGCAGCAGACGGGGGGCTCCGGGACCTCCGCGCCGCCGGCCGCCCCCGGTGAGGGCGGCGCTGACGAGTCCTACGGCATATGGGCCGTGAGGTCGCCGCGCCGGGGTGCCGCGAAGCTCTCCAGGTCGGCGCGGGTCAGCCCGGTCAGCCGGGCCGTCTCGGCGATGTCGAGGGCGCCGCAGTCCAGGCCGCGCAGCAGGTAGCCGCTGAGGGCCTTGGCCGTGGCGGGCTCGTCCATGACGTCGCCGGAGGTGCGGTTCGCGTAGCGGGCGAGGCGGGCGGAGGCCTGCTCGAAGCCCTCGCGGTAGAAGGCGTAAACGGCGGCGTACCGGGTGGGAAGGTGGCCCGGATGCATGTCCCAGCCCTGGTAGTAGGCGCGGGCCAGGGCGCGCCGGGTCAGTCCGTAGTGCAGCCGCCAGGCGTCGTGGACCTTCGGGGTGGGGCCGACGGGCAGGACGTTGGTGGAGCCGTCCGAGACGCGTACGCCGGTGCCGGCGGCGGCGACCTGCATGACGGCCTTGGCGTGGTCGGCGGCCGGGTGGTCGCTCGCCTGGTGCGCGGCGGAGACGCCGAGGCAGGCGCTGTAGTCGAAGGTGCCGTAGTGGAGTCCGGTGGCGCGGCCCTCGGCGGCCCCGATCATGCGGGCGACGGTGGCGGTGCCGTCGGCGGCGAGGACGGCCTGGCTGGTCTCGATCTGGATCTCGAAGCCGAGTCGGCCGGGCTCCAGGCCGTGCGTCTCCTCGAAGGCCTCCAGCAGTCGCACCATGGCGCTGACCTGCTCCGGGTACGTCACCTTCGGCAGGGTGAGGACGAGTCCGTCGGGCAGTCCGCCGCCCGCCCGCACGAGGCCGGTGAGGAAGATGTCAAGGGTGCGGATGCCGCGCTCGCGGAGGGGCGCCTCCATGCACTTCATGCGGATGCCCATGTACGGGGCCGCCGTGCCCGTGGCGTAGGCCTCGGCGACGATGCGGGCGGCACGGGCGGCCGCCTCGTCCTCCTCGGCGTCGGGGCGGTTGCCGTAGCCGTCCTCGAAGTCGACGCGCAGGTCCTCCACCGGCTCGCGCTCCAGCTTGGCACGCACGCGCGCGTGGACGGGCTCGGCGAGGTCTCCGGACAACCCGAGGACGGCGGCAAGCGTGGCGGCGTCCGGGGCGTGTTCGTCGAGCAGGTCGAGGGCCTTGTCGCCCCAGGAGCGGATGGTGCCGGCGGTGAAGACGTCGCCGGGGACGTAGACGGTGTGGACGGGCTGGCGGGTGCCGGGGTCTCCCGGGTAGCGGCGCTCCAGCTCGGCGTCGACCGGCGCGAGGGAGGCGCTGATCTTCTCGCGCACGGCGCCCGCGAGGCTCGTCGCCACGGTCTCCTGCTGGCCCTGACCCATCCCACAGACCTCCCATTTTCCGCTGTACGGAATCAATAGTCCGTACAGCGAAGTTATCCGGCGAGCTTCCGCCTGGTCAACACCGCCTCACCGGGCGGTGGCCACCGCCCGGTGAGGTGCCGCGGCGGTCTTCCGGACACCGCGGCCGTCCCCCGGACGGGCCGAGGCCCCCGCGACCGGGCGGGTCACGAGGGCCTTCGGGACTCTCCGCGGGAGTCTCCGCGTCGCATCAGCTCTTACGCTTCTCGATCTCCTCGGTGAGCTGCGGGACCACGTCGAACAGGTCGCCGACGACGCCGTAGTCGACCAGGTCGAAGATCGGGGCCTCGGCGTCCTTGTTGATCGCCACGATCGTCTTCGAGGTCTGCATGCCGGCGCGGTGCTGGATGGCGCCGGAGATGCCGGAGGCGATGTACAGCTGCGGCGACACGGACTTGCCCGTCTGGCCGACCTGGTTGGTGTGCGGGTACCAGCCCGCGTCGACGGCGGCACGCGAGGCACCGACGGCCGCGCCGAGCGAGTCGGCGAGCCCTTCGATGATCGCGAAGTTCTCCGCGCCGTTCACACCGCGGCCGCCGGAGACCACGATCGCGGCCTCGGTCAGCTCCGGGCGGCCCGTCGACTCACGCGGCGTACGGCCGGTGATCTTGGTGCCGGTGGCCTTCTCGGAGAACGTCACGGACAGCGCCTCGACCGCGCCGGCGGCCGGGGCGGCCTCGACGGCGGCGCTGTTGGGCTTGACCGTGATGACCGGGGTGCCCTGGGAGACGCGGGACTTGGTGGTGAACGCGGCGGCGAACACCGACTGCGTGGCCACCGGGCCCTCGTCGCCGGCCTCCAGGTCGATGGCGTCGGTGATGATGCCGGAGCCGATGCGCAGTGCCAGACGCGCGGCGACCTCCTTGCCCTCGGCGGAGGACGGCACCAGCACGGCGGCCGGGGACACGGCCTCGTAGGCGGCCTGCAGCGCGTCCACCTTCGGTACGACGAGGTAGTCGGCGTACTCGGAGGCGTCGTGGGTGAGGACCTTCACCGCGCCGTGTTCGGCGAGCGTGGCGGCGGTGTCGGCGGCGCCGTTGCCCAGCGCGACGGCGACCGGCTCGCCGATGCGGCGGGCCAGGGTCAGCAGCTCCAGGGTGGGCTTGCGGACGGCGCCGTCCACGTGGTCGACGTAGACGAGAACTTCAGCCATGGGACTTCTTCTCTCCTGCTTGGATCAAGACAGAGGGGCGATGGAGGGGGCTCAGATGAACTTCTGGCCCGCGAGGAACTCGGCGAGCTGCTTGCCGCCCTCGCCCTCGTCCTTGACGATCGTGCCGGCGGTGCGGGCCGGGCGCTCGGCCGCGGAGTCGACCGCGGTGTACGCGTTCCCGAGGCCGACCTCGTCCTCGTCGATGCCGAGGTCGGACAGGTCCCAGGACTGAACCGGCTTCTTCTTGGCCGCCATGATGCCCTTGAAGGAGGGGTAGCGCGCCTCGCCCGACTGGTCGGTGACCGACACGACGGCGGGCAGGGAGGCCTCGAGCTGCTCGGAGGCGGCGTCGCCGTCGCGGCGGCCCTTGACCGTGCCGTCCTCGACGGAGACCTCGGAGAGCAGCGTGACCTGCGGGACGCCGAGGCGCTCCGCGAGCAGGGCCGGGACGACACCCATGGTGCCGTCGGTGGAGGCCATGCCCGAGACGACGAGGTCGAAGCCGGCCTTCTCGATCGCCTTGGCCAGCACCAGCGAGGTGCCGATGGCGTCGGTGCCGTGCAGGTCGTCGTCCTCGACGTGGATGGCCTTGTCGGCGCCCATGGACAGTGCCTTGCGCAGCGCGTCCTTGGCGTCCTCGGGGCCGACGGTCAGGATGGTGACCTCGACGTCGTCGTCGGAGTTCTCGGAGATCTGCAGCGCCTGCTCGACCGCGTATTCGTCCAGCTCGGAGAGCAGGCCGTCCACGTCGTCCCGGTCGACGGTCAGGTCATCGGCGAAGTGCCGGTCGCCAGTGGCGTCGGGCACGTACTTCACAGTGACAACGATCCTCAAGCTCACGCCGGCTCTCCTACTGCATCGTCATTTCTCGGCTGCCTGCTTGCAGGCAGCATAGGCGCCTCAAGCGGCTGATCCCGGTCGGGGCGACCCACGCCCCGAGCGAAATATTACTCGTCAGTACACCCAGTTCCTGCCCGCTAAGCAAGCGCTTTGAACTGTGACCTGTGCAACGCAGCGTAACCGGAACCCGACCGTCACGCAGCAGGGGGACGAGCGGCCGTCGGGGGACTCAGTCGCGCAGTCCGCCGAAGCTCCCCTGGTGGTAGACGAGAGGTCGACCGGTTCCCGAGGAGTCCCCGAGGACGACTTCGGCGAGGACGAGACGGTGGTCCCCGGCGGGCACCCGCGCCGCGATCCGGCACACCATCCAGGCCAGGACGCCGTCCAGTACGGGGATCCCCTCGGGGCCCTCCCGCCAGAGGGTCGGCGCGCCGAACCGGTCGGCGCCGCTGCGGGCGAAGGTGGTGGCCAGTTCCTGCTGGTGTTCGCCGAGTATGTGCACCCCGACGTGGTCGGTCGTGGAGATCGCGGGCCAGCTGGACGCGCCCGTGCCGACGCCGAAGGAGATCATCGGGGGTTCGGCGGACACCGAGGTCAGCGAGGTGGCGGTGAAGCCGACCGGGCCGGTCCGGGAGCGCGCGGTGATCACCGCCACTCCGGCCGCGTGCCGCCGGAAGACGGAGCGCAGCAGGTCGGGCGAGGCGAGCCGGCGGTGGGTGCCGAGGTCGGGCGAGGCCGTCATGGAGCTGTCCTTCTGGGGAGACGACGAGCGGGTGCGTGACTGTTCAACGGCCCGGACAGCGCGCGCTCGCAGTGCGGGCGAGGTCGATGCGCACTCGCCCGATGAGAAGGAGATCCACAGACATACGTCTCAGGCTGACGACAATTGCTGCACACGGTCAAGTACCTTCCGGCATCCGGCGGCCGGCTCACGGTCGTCTCCGGGGGTCACACCGCGTCACCGAGTGCGGCGATCACATCGGCCTTGCGGGGCTGTCCGGTGGCGCGGCGCACCTCTCGCCCGCCGGCGTCGAGGACCAGCACGGTCGGCGTCCTGGAGATGTCCAGGGCGCGTACCAGGTCGAGGTGGGCCTCGGCGTCGATCTCGACGTGGGTCACGCCCGGGACCAGCCCGGCCACTTCGCCGAGGACGCGCCGGGTGGCCCGGCAGGGGGCGCAGAACGCGCTGGAGAACTGCACGAGGGTGGCCCGCTCGCCCAGTTCGGCACCGAGCTCCTCCCGCCCGAGCCGTCTGTCGTCGTCCCGCCCGCGCACCCGCGTCCTCCCGCTCCGCCGCCGTGGCGGCACTCCGTGGGCGCCCGCCGCGGACGCCACCCCGCACACCACCAGGCGGGGCACGCTCTGCACAAGCGTGCACAGGACCGTAAAGATTCCCGGCTGCCTGTCCGGCCCGCGTTCCGTACGGCGACAGGGCCGGGGCCCGGACCGCCGACGGAGTCCGAGGCGCCGCGACCGCCCCGTTTCGCGCGGGCGCCTGCCCGGTCGGCTCCACGTCGGGCCCGCAGTGGCCGGCACCCGCCGCGACGGGCGCCGCGCCCGGGGCAACCCACGTTCACAGCGCTGTCCCGCTCGCGCCGCGAGTTGTGCCTGCTCGTACGGCGTGCAGCGGTCCGCACCGGGTAATGGCCGTGCAAAAGCCCGAGGTGGACCCGGTGGGCGACGTGACGAGAATCTCGCGGTTGGCGGGTCCGAGGGCTGGCTACCTAGACGTTCTTCGGGCACGATCTCGACAAGCCGTAAACCTACGGCTGCGTAACTTTCCGCCGGGAGTCCCCTTCCCAGGCAGAGAAGGAAGGGTCCAACCTGCCCATGGCAGAACTCGTTTACCGTCCCGTCATCGGTCTCGCCCGCACGATGTTCAAGGTGTGGGACCTCAAGATCGACTGCCGGGGGTCGGAGAACATCCCGCGCTCGGGCGGCGCCGTGCTGGTGAGCAATCACATCAGCTACCTGGACTTCATCTTCAACGGCCTGGCGGCACTGCCGCAGAAGCGTCTCGTCCGGTTCATGGCGAAGGAGGCCGTGTTCCGGCACAAAATCTCCGGCCCGCTGATGCGCGGCATGAAGCACATCCCCGTGGACCGCAAACAGGGCGAGGCGGCCTACCAGCACGCCCTCGACTCGCTGCGGTCGGGTGAGATCGTCGGGGTGTTCCCCGAGGCGACGATCTCGCAGTCGTTCACACTGAAAAGCTTCAAGTCCGGTGCCGCGCGCATGGCGCAGGAGGCGGGCGTTCCGCTGATTCCGATGGCGGTGTGGGGCACGCAGCGGCTGTGGACCAAGGGCCAGCCGCGCAACTTCAGACGCAGCCACACGCCGGTCACCATGCGCGTCGGCGAGCCGGTCGAGGCGTCCCGCGACAAGTACGCGGGCGCGATCACCCGCCAGCTGCGCGAGCGCGTACAGGAGCTCCTGGAGGCCGCGCAGCGCGCCTACCCGGTGCGTCCCAAGGACGCCGGCGACACCTGGTGGCTGCCGGCGCACCTCGGCGGTACGGCGCCGACCCCGGAGCAGGTCCGCGCGGCAGAGGCCCTTTGACCCCCGCGCCGCCGTACCCGCCCCGTACGCCTGCAGAGCGCACGTGTGCGGCCGACCGCGAGGCGACATGCTTCCGGCCGGCCGCACACATGTGCCGTGACAGCGTCTGCTAGCGCGCCATCTCCTCCTTCAGCGCCGCCACGAACGCGTCCACGTCGTCCTCCGTGGTGTCGAACGCGCACATCCAGCGCACGTCGCCCGCCGGCTCGTCCCAGAAGTAGAAGCGGAACCGCTTCTGGAGGCGCTCGGTCACGTCGTGCGGGAGGCGCGCGAAGACCGCGTTGGCCTGCACCGGGTAAAGAATCTCCACGCCGTGCACGGCGCGTACGCCCTCGGCCAGGCGCTGGGCCATCTCGTTGGAGTGCCGGGCGTTGCGCAGCCACAGGTCCTTGGCGAGCAGCGCCTCCAGTTGCACCGACACGAAGCGCATCTTGGAGGAGAGTTGCATGGACATCTTCCGCAGGTGCTTCATGCGGCGCACGGCGTCCGGGGTGAGGACGACGACGGCCTCGGCGAACAGGGCGCCGTTCTTCGTGCCGCCCAGCGAGAGGATGTCGACGCCGACCGCGTTGGTGAAGGTCCGCATGGGGACGTTCAGGGAGGCGGCGGCGTTGGCTATCCGGGAGCCGTCCAGGTGCACCTTCATGCCGTGCGCGTGGGCGTGCTCGCAGATCGCGCGGATCTCGTCGGGTGTGTAGAGCGTGCCGAGTTCGGTGCTCTGGGTGATCGAGACGACCTGCGGCATCGCACGGTGCTCGTCGTCCCAGCCGTACGCCTGCCGGTCGATCAGCTCGGGGGTGAGCTTGCCGTCCGGGGTGGGCACGGTGAGCAGCTTGAGGCCGCCCATGCGTTCGGGGGCGCCGCCCTCGTCGACGTGGATGTGCGCGCTCTCGGCGCAGATTACCGCGCCCCAGCGGTCGGTGACCGCCTGGAGCGCGACGACGTTGGCGCCGGTTCCGTTGAAGACCGGGAACGCCTCGGCGCTCGCGCCGAAGTGGCTGCGGACGATCCGCTGCAGGTTCTCGGTGTATTCGTCGTCGCCGTACGACACCTGGTGCCCGCCGTTGGCGAGGGCCAGGGCGGCGAGCACCTCCGGGTGGGCCCCGGCGTAGTTGTCACTGGCGAAACCGCGGACCTGCGGGTCGTGGCGGCGACGCGCGTCGGTCTTCGGGGGATTCACGGCTTCTCGGTCAGCCACAGACGGTTTCCGTTCACTTCCGCGGCGGGCTTCTCCCAGACTCCGGCGATGGCGTCGGCCAGGTCCTTCACGTCCGTGAAGCCCGCGAACTTCGCGTTGGGCCGCTCGGCGCGCATCGCGTCGTGCACCAACGCCTTGACCACCAGGATCGCAGCAGCGGACGTCGGGCCCTGCTCGCCCCCAGCCTTGCGGAAGTAGTCGCTCATGGCGAGCGTCCACGCCTCGGCGGCGGCCTTGGCGGCGGAGTAGGCGGCATTGCCCGCGGTGGGCTTGCCGGCCCCGGCCGCGCTGATCAGGACGTAGCGGCCCCGGTCGCTGCGCTGCAGGGCCTCGTGGAAGGCGAGCGAGGTGTGCTGCACGGTGCGGATGAGCAGCTTCTCCAGCAGGTCCCAGTCGCCGAGGTCGGTGTCGGCGAACGTCTTGCCGCCGCGCCAGCCGCCGACGAGGTGGACCAGGCCGTCGAGGCGGCCGAACTCCTTCTCGGTGCGTGCGGCCCAGGCACGGACCGCGTCCAGGTCGAGCAGGTCGATCGTCTCGCCGGTGACGGTGGCGCCGCCGTGCGCGTAGCGGGCCGCGTCCACGGCCTCCGCCAGGCGCTCCGGGTCGTTGTCCGAGCCGACGACGACGGCGCCGGCCTCCGCGAGCCTGAGCAGCGCCGCCCGGCCGGCGGGTCCGCCCGCCCCGGCCACCGCGACGACCGCGCCGTTGAGAGCCCCGTTCCCCATGTTCTTCGCCTCCAGCGATGCTGCGTCGGTGCGGCCGTCGGTGAGGCCGCGGGTGAGATCGTCTCTCACGCGGCGGTCCGCCGGGCGCCGTCCGCGGTGATGCCCCGGGTGGAGGCGATCACCTTCTTGAGTTTCTTGGACAGGGCCTCGTAGAACATGCTGAGCGGAAACTCGTCCGGAAGCACGTCGTCGACGAGTTTGCGGGGCGGCTGTGTCAGGTCGAGGGCGTCGGGGCCCTTGGCCCAGGTGGAGCCGGGGTGCGGGGCGAGGTAGCCGGAGACCAGCTCGTAGCCGGCGAACCAGTGGACGAGCTTGGGCCGGTCGATGCCGTCGCGGTACAGCGCCTCGATCTCGCCGCACAGCTGGTTGGTGACCTGCGGGGCGCGCTGCCAGTCGATGGACAGCTTGTTGTCGGTCCAGCGGACGACGTCGTGCTTGTGCAGGTAGGCGAAGAGGAGCTGGCCGCCGAGGCCGTCGTAGTTGCGGACGCGCTCACCGGTGACGGGGAAGCGGAACATGCGGTCGAAGAGGACCGCGTACTGCACGTCGCGGGCCTGAGGGACGCCTTCCTCGGCGAGCTTCACGGCCTCCCGGAAGGCGGTGAGGTCGCAGCGCAGCTCTTCCAGGCCGTACATCCAGAACGGCTGGCGCTGCTTGATCATGAAGGGGTCGAAGGGCAGGTCGCCGTGGCTGTGGGTGCGGTCGTGGACCATGTCCCACAGCACGAAGGCCTCCTCGCAGCGCTTCTGGTCGTCGACCATCGCGGCGATGTCCTCGGGCAGTTCCAGGCCGAGGACGTCGACGGCGGCCTCGGTGACGCGGCGGAAGCGGGCGGCCTCACGGTCGCAGAAGATGCCGCCCCAGGTGAAGCGCTCGGGGGCCTCGCGCACGGCGATCGTCTCGGGGAAGAGGACGGCCGAGTTGGTGTCGTAGCCGGAGGTGAAGTCCTCGAAGGTGATGCCGCAGAACAGCGGGTTGTCGTAGCGGGTGCGCTCCAGCTCGGCCAGCCACTCGGGCCAGACCATGCGCAGGACGACCGCCTCGAGGTTGCGGTCGGGGTTGCCGTTCTGCGTGTACATCGGGAAGACGACCAGGTGCTGGAGGCCGTCCACGCGGTTCGCGGCGGGCCGGAACGCCAGCAGCGAGTCGAGGAAGTCGGGTGTCGAGAAGCCGCCTTCGGCCCAGCGGCGCAGGTCCCGCACGAGGGCCTCGTGGTAGGCGCTGTCGTGCGGCAGCAGCGGGGACAGCTCGCGCACGGCGTCGGCGACGCGCCGCACGGCCTGTTCGGCGGCGGCGCGGCCGGGGGCGCCGTCGGCGTCGAAGTCGATCGATCCGTCCTTGGACTGCCATGGCCGGATCTGCTCCACGGCATCCTTGAGCACGGGCCACGCCGGGTGCTCCACCACCCTGACTGCCGGAAGAACGTTTCCTTCCGTGCCGACCTGCACAAGAATTTCCGTCATGTCCCATCCTCCACAGGAGAAGCTCACCTATGACCACCGTAGGCATACGGGGTTTCTCCCAGCAAGAGGATCATCCGGAAATTATCCTGTGCAGCCCCGGTCTTCACCGCACTTTTTCCTGCCGAGGACGGTCGAAAGGGGTGTCGGCCGCCGTGGTGGGGGGACATGATCCGGCACGGACCGTTAGGCTGCGGCCCTGCCGGGCGGACGATTTCCTGCCAAGCACGTCCGCCGCGCCGCCGTCGACGGAAGCGAGTGAAAACCTTGAGCCTCCTCACCATCGGTCACCGCGGGATCATGGGCGTCGAGCCCGAGAACACACTGCGGTCCTTCGTCGCCGCCGAGCGGGCCGGTCTGGACGTCATCGAACTCGACCTGCATCTGAGCAAGGACGGCGCCCTGGTCGTCATGCACGACCCGGACGTGGACCGTACGACCGACGGCAGCGGCCCGATCGCCGAGCAGACCCTGGACGAGCTGCGCGCGCTGGACGCGGGCGGGGGCGAGCGGGTTCCGGTGTTCGAAGAGGTCCTGGACGCCGTGCGGGCCCCGCTGCAGGCCGAGATCAAGGACGTGGCGGCGGCCCGCGCCCTCGCCGAGGTGATGCTGGAGCGGGATCTGGTGCCCCGGGTCGAGGTGTCCTCGTTCCACGACGAGGCCGTCACCGAGATCGCCCGGCTGGTGCCGGGGGTGCGTACGGCGCTCATCGCCAGCCGGTACGGCCTCGACATGGTGGACCGCGCCGTCGAGGCGGGAGCGACGACCGTCTGCCTCAACATCCGCCGGCTGACGCTGGAGGTGGTGGAGCACGCCCGCAAGGCGGACCTGCGGATCATCGGCTGGGTGGTGAACACCCAGGAGCATCTGCGACTCGCGCACGCCCTGGAGCTGGACGGTGCGACCACCGACTACCCGGAGATCAAGCTGACTGGCCGCTTCACGGCCTGAAGGTCAGCCGAGCTCCTTCACCAGCAGCTCGAACTCCAGGTCGTCGCGCTGCGGGATGCCGAAGCGCTCGTCACCGTAGGGGAACGGGGTCATCCGTCCCGTACGGCGGTAACCGCGGCGCTCGTACCAGGCGATGAGGTCCTCGCGCACGGAGATCACGGTCATGTGCATCTCCGTGACACCCCAGGTCTCGCGTGCCTGCCGCTCCGCCTCCGCGAGCACGATCTTGCCGACGCCGCCGCCCTGGACGGACGGGCCGACCGCGAACATGCCGAAGTAGGCGTGCCCGCCGCGGTGTTCCAGCTGGCAGCAGGCGACGATCCGGCCGTCCCGCTCGACGGTCAGCAGCCTGCTGTCCGGCCCCTCGATGACCGCGATCACGCCCTCCGGGTCGGTCCGCTGCCCTTCCAGGAGGTCCGCCTCGGTGGTCCACCCGGCCCGGCTGGCGTCCCCGCGGTACGCCGACTCGATCAGCGCGACCAGGTCGGCCACGTCGGCGTCCCGGGCGTCGCGGAAGGTCAGTCCCGCGGGCGCGGGGACGGAGGGGGCGCAGGTGCTGACGGGGGCGGCGGGGGCGGTCACGGGATCCATCGGGCGACGTCTCCGTCTTCTCGGCGCGGCAGGGGCGGGTCCGAGCCTAACGCCGCGACTAGGCTCCGCTGCATGGTGCAGGTTCTCGCGAGCCGGACGCTCATCCGGCCCACCGATCCCGAGCGGTCCCGTGACTTCTACGGGGGACGGCTCGGTCTGGCCGTCTACCGGGAGTTCGGCACCGGTCCGGACCGCGGCACCGTGTACTTCCTCGGGGGCGGCTTCCTGGAGCTGTCGGGCCGGTCGGAGGCGCCGCCGTCCCCGTCCGTACGGCTGTGGATCCAGGTCCCGGACGTCGAAGCGGCGCGGGAGGAGCTGACGGCCAACGGCGTCGACGTCGTGCGTCCCCCGCTGCGGGAGCCGTGGGGGCTCGTCGAGATGTGGATCGCCGACCCGGACGGCGTCCCGATCGTGCTGGTCGAGGTCCCGGCGGACCATCCGCTGCGCCACCGGCCCGGGATCTGACCCCGCCGCGGTCGGCCGGCGGCGGTGGACGCCCGAGGGCCTGTGCCGGGTCCCGCGGGCGACCGGCCCGTGTCAGGCGCGCGCGGCTCCCGGGCTGCCCTCCAGGCGGTTGAGGAGGTCGCCGAGGAGTGCCGCGAGCTCGGACTGGCCCGCCGGTGCGAGACCGGACAGGACGGACTTCTCGTAGGCCAGTTGCTCGGGCAGGACGCCGTCGACGAGATCGCGGCCCGCGTCGGTGAGACGGACGTGGGCGACGCGGCGGTCACGGGCGTCGCCCCGGCGCTCCACGAGGCCCCGTTCGGTCAGGTGCTTGAGGCGTTTGGTGACGGCCGCGCCGGACGCGAAGGTCTCGCGGGCCACCTCGCCGGGCGTCAGCTCGTTCCCCGTGCGGCGCAGCGCCCCGAGCAGGTCGAACTCGGAGCGGCTCAGACCGGCCCGGCGCAGCGGCGCGTCCTCGGCCTGATGGAGGAGGGCGGCGCAGCGGTTGATCCGGCCGATGATCTCCATTGGCCCGGTGTCGAGGTCGGGGTGGACCTCCCGCCACTGCCGGACGGCCGCGGCGACCGAGTCGTCCCGCGTCCCGGCGGGCGTCCCCTCCGCCCGCGTGGCGTCCCCGTCCGCCGGCCGTCCGTTCGCTGCCGTCATGCCCGCACGTCCTCCCGTTTCCTGTTTCCCCGGTCCACGGCGGTCCCGGCCGCCGCACCCCGGTCCCGGATGCGTTCCTCGGCGTCGTACCGTCGCGGCGAGCGTACGGTGTCCCGGCCGCCCGGCGCGCACGACCCTCGTCCGGGACGGGGCGCGCCGCCGCCATTCGCCGGACGCGGGCCCGGCGCTGGTCCGCGCTCCCCCGAATGCTCCCCGTTTGCACCCGCGCGCTCGCGTGCGCTCCGCCGGGCCCGGGCATTCCCCGACCGACCGTGCGGCTCGAACGGGGGAGGTCGGTGTGCACGGACCGGATGCGTCCGGCTGGTCACTGGTCGCGCTGTGCGTGGTGACCGGTGCCCACGGCCTGCTGCGGATGCGCAGCGGCGTCGGGGAGCAGCGACGCGCCGCGGGCGGCGAGGCGCTCATGGGCTTCGGCATGGCGGTGATGGCCGTGCCGGCGGCGGCGTTCAGCCCGCCGTGGTGGGTCTGGTCCGGATTCGCGGTGGTGTTCGGCGCGGCCGGGCTGCGCGCCCTGTGGGACGCGCGCACGGACGCGCACCAGCTGCACCACCTGGTGGGGGCCGGGGCCATGGTGTACATGGCCGCCGTCATGGCGGGCTCCGCGGGCCGGCCGCACGCCGGCACGAGCGCGGGCGTGCCGCTGCTGACCGGGGCGCTGCTGCTCTACTTCGTCGGGTACGTGCTGCTGTCGGGGGCCCGGCTGGTACCGGTCCCCGCCGGGCCGGGTCGCGCGGCGGGGACCGGGGACGCTGTCGCGCGGGGCACCGGCTGGGGCGAGCGGCCCGAGCTGGCACGGGCGTGCCGGCTGTCCATGGGCATCGCGATGCTCATCATGCTGCTGACGCTCTGACGCGGCGGAACGGTGCCCCGCGCGCGGGGAGCAGGGACCGAGGCCACCCAGGGAAGAGACCGTGAGGTGGCCGTTGCCTGCGTCACTTTGCGTGGCAGGCCACACCACGGGCGGCCCGGCGCTCATAGGCTGCCCGCATGATCCTTCCCGTGGCTCTGCTGCTGCTCGGTGCCCTGACCGCCGTGGTCGCCCCACGGCTGCTCGCCGGCGCCGACTGGCCCGACCGGGAACCGGTGGTCGCGCTCTGGGTGTGGCAGTGCGTGATCGCGGCCGTCCTGCTGTGCTGCGCGCTGTCGATGACGCTGAGCGCGGCGGCGGCGTGGCAGGCGGTGGGCGGGCACGTGTTCGCGTCGGCGCCCCGCGCGGTCGTGGAGGCGTACGCGCTCGGCACGGCCGGCCCGTGGGCGGCGACGACCGCCGTGACGCTGGCGTGCGGCGGGCTGTGGAGCGCGGCGATGCTGGTCCGTGAGGTCGTCCGCGCGCGGGCCCGGCGTCGTCGGCGCCGCGCCGAACTCCTGCTGCGGGCACCGCTGTTGCCCGGCGAGGAGCGTGCCGGACGGCTCGTCGTCCTGGAGGGTGAGCGGCCCGAGGCGTGGTGGCTGCCGGGCGCGGAGGGCCGGCTGGTCGTCAGCACGGCCGCGTTGCGGCGTCTGAAGGGGCGGCAGCTGGACGCGGTGCTGGCCCACGAGCAGGGGCACGCGCGGGCCCGGCATCCCTGGCTGCTGCACTGCTCGGCGGCGCTGGCCGGCGGCTTTCCGCAGGTGCCGGTGTTCGCGGCGTTCCGCGACGAGATGCACCGCCTGGTGGAACTCGCCGCCGACGACATGGCCTCCCGCCGCTTCGGCCGCCGTACGACCGCGCTGGCCCTGGTGGAACTCAACGAGGACCGCGGTGTCTTCGGCCCCTGTCCCACGCCGCAGGCGCATGTGCCGCAGCGGGTCCACCGCCTCCTCACCCCCCGGGACCGTCTCCCGGCGGCCCGCCGCCTGCAGCTGACGGCGGCCGCCTCGCTGGTCCCGGTGATCCCGGTGCTGGTGGCGTTCGTCCCCGGCCTACGGGCCCTGGGCTAGGCCCTCTCGCGTCCCGTGTCCCGGCCTCGGGGGCCACGGCGCGCCTCTGCGGCGTTGTCGTCGGTCTGCCGGCTACCTGGCGCTGCCCCACTCTCCGTTTCGCTCGCGCGGGGTGGTTCCCCGTCGCGTGGACGCCCTCCTCCGCCGTGCCGCCGCACGCCCCGACCCCGTCCGGACCGGCCGAAAGGCACCACTCCGCACACCGGCCCGATCCTGACGACAGGACGCGGTCACGCCCTTCGCCGTGCCGTGGGCCGGCCGGTCCCGCCCGTGCCCTGGGCCGGTCCGCCGCCGGTACCGCGATCGGTCGGCTGCGGACCGGCGCCGGGATTGGCCCCGCACCCCGGCCCTGCGCGAGGATCGCCGCATGGGTATCCCGGCCGTCGACTCCCCGCCCCGCCCTCCCGGGCACCGCCGCGCCCTGCGGTGGTCCCTGGTGCTGACGGTGTGCTGCGTACTGCTGTTCGTGCCGGTCGCCGCGGGGTGGCAGCCCCTGATCGAGCTGGACGGCGACATCTCCCGCACCACACACCGCTGGGCGGTCGGCGAACCGGGCGTGACGCGGGCCTGCCGCATCCTCACGGACTGGGTGTGGGACCCGTGGACGATGCGCGTCGTCTGCGCGGCGGTGGCCGTGTGGCTGCTGGTGCGGCACGCCGCCCTGTGGACGGCGGTGTGGCTGGCGGCCGTCTGCGCGATCGGCGCGCTGCTGCAACAGGGTGTCAAGGCCGCGGTCGGCCGGCCCCGCCCGGTGTGGCCCGACCCGGTCGACTCCGCCCACTACGCGGCCTTCCCGTCCGGCCACGCCATGACCGCCACAGTCGTCAGCGGCGTACTGCTGTGGCTGCTGCGCCGCTACGGCGCCGGGCGCGCCCTGTTCCGTACGGCGCTCGCGGTCGCCGTGGTCTGCGTGACGGGCGTCGGCCTGACCCGGGTGTGGCTCGGCGTCCACTGGCCGTCGGACGTGGTGGGCGGCTGGCTGCTGGGTGCCCTGACGGCGGTCCTGGCCGTGGCGGCACACCGGCGGCTTCGGCCCTGAGCCCCCGGGAATTCGGCCCGGTCCTCGGTCACATCCCTCCCGCTCCCGGAACCCCGCCTCGTAGGATCGCGCCATGACGGCCGTGCTCTTCGACTTCTCCGGCACCCTTTTCCGCGTCGAGTCCACCGAGTCCTGGCTGCGCGGGGCACTCGGCGAGACGGGCCTTCGCCTCCGGAGCCTGAGGTGGCCGCGACGGCGAAGGCACTGAAGGAGGCCGGGGCGCTGCCCGGCGGTGCCGCGCCCCTGCGGGTACCGGAGCGGCTCGACGAACTCTGGCGGACCCGGGACCGCAGTGCCGCGCTGCACCGCGCCGCGTACACCGGCCTGTCCCGCCAGGTGCGACTGCCCGACCCGGCGCTGCACGACGTCCTGTACGAGCGTCACATGTCCCCGGACGCCTGGCAGCCGTACCCGGACGCCGCCGAGGTGCTCGGGGCGCTGCGGGAGCGCGGTGTCCGCGTCGGCGTGGTCAGCAACATCGGCTGGGACCCGCGGCCGGTGTTCCGGGCCCACGGCCTGGACCGGTGGATCGACGTGTACGTGCTGTCGTACCGGCACGGGGTGCAGAAGCCCGATCCGCGGCTGTTCTCGGTGGCCTGCGAGTCGCTGGGCGTCGATCCGGGCAGGACGGTGATGGTGGGGGACGACCGGCGGGCGGACGGCGGCGCGGCGGCCCTGGGCTGCCGGGTGCACTTCGTCGACCATCTGCCGGTGACGGAACGGCCCGACGCGCTGCGGCCGGTGCTGGATCTCGTGCGGTGACCACGCGCGGGGCTCCCACCGCCGGGCATTCGTGGCCTGCGGGCCGCGCGTCCGGGCATGTCCGTGCATGCGTGCGCGTCCGTCTCGGACGATCCCCCGCGTCGCCCGAGACGGACGGCAGCACCGACCGGACCCCATGAAGGGGCCGGGTCGCCTGCATTGAGTATAGTTGGCTGGCAGCCAGTCAACGCAGGAGTTACAGCATGTCCCCGCGCAGCGCCTCGGTCAATGAAGAATTGCGTCGGCGCTCCAAGGAGCGGCTTCTGCAGGCGGCGGTCGAGCTCGTCGGCGAGTCCGGCTACGACGCCACCACGCTCGGTGCCATCGCCGACCGCGCCGGTTCGGCGCGCGGCCTGGTGTCGTACTACTTCCCCGGCAAGCGTCAGCTCGTGCAGTCCGCCGTGCACCGGCTGATGCACCGCACGCTGGAGGAGACGCTGGAGCGCGAGCCGTGCACCGAGGACGGCCGGGAGCGGCTGGCGCGGGCGATCGACGCGATTCTCGGCCTCGCCCGGGACCGGCCCGTACTGATGCGCCAGCACATGTCCGGGCTGCTACAGGCCGAGGGTTTCCTGCCGTGCCCGGAGCAGCAGAGGCTGGCCGAATTGCTGCGGGACACCGTCGCCCGGCGCGGCTCCCAGGACGTGGACTACGACTACCCGATGCTGCGGGCCCAGCTGATGGGCGCGGTCTACGCGGCGCTGATGCCGGGCGCTCCGATGCCGGTGCCGATGCTGCGCGCCGAGCTTTTCTCGCGCTACGGCCTGGAGTGGGACATGGGTGTCCCGCCGGACCCCGAGGCGCCCGGCGGGACGTGTGAGACGGACCTGTCGCGGTACTTCGCGACCGGGGCGCCGGAGCACCCCGCGGCGGGTCAGTCGAAGTAGTCCGGCTGCGTCTGCACGTTGAGCTCGTGCAGCCTGACCCGCTGGGCGGGGTCGGTGCGCCGGTCGCTGAGCTTCAGGACGTCGAAGCCCTTGGCGATGTCGTTGGAGTAGATGTAGCCGTTGTAGTAGTACGCGGACCAGGAGCCGCCGGTGGTCATCGTGTCGGTGGTCAGCGGGCCACGCTCGAAGTAGCCGATCTCCTTCGGGTGTGCGGAGTCGGTGAAGTCCCAGACGGAGACGCCGCCCTGGTACCAGGCCTGGACCATGAGGTCCTTGCCCTTGACCGGGATGAGCGAGCCGTTGTGGGCGACGCAGTTCTCGGTGTCCGCCTGGTGACGCGGGATCTTGAAGTAACTGCGGAAGACGAGCTTGCGCCTGTCGCCCTTGCCGACGATGTCGTAGATGCCGTCGGCGCCGCGGTTCGGGCCGATCTCCGCGTTGCAGGTGGCGGCGCCGCCGCCGCCGAGCTCGTCGGTGAACACGACCTTGTCGGCCTTCTGGTTGAAGGTCGCCGAGTGCCAGAACGCGAAGTTCACGTTGTCCTGGACGCGGTCGATGACCTTCGGGTTCGCCGGGTCCGCGATGGAGAACAGGATGCCGTCGCCCATGCACGCGCCGGCGGCCAGGTCCTTGCTCGGCAGGACGGTGATGTCGTGGCAGCCGGTGGTCTTGGAGACGCCCGGGTTGGTGGGCGATCCGGGGTTGCCGCCGCCGTCGGGGCCTTCGCCCGGGAACAGCACGGGGAAGCCGACGACCGCCGCCCGTTCGGGGGCGTCGCGCGGCACCTTGATCACGGAGATGCCGTCGTGCGGCGGCTGGCAGTCCGGGAAGGTGGCGTTGGGCGAGTAGGAGGAGACGTACACGTAAACGTTTTTGCGCTCGGGCACCAGGGTGTGGGTGTGCGAGCCGCAGGCGGTCTCGACGGCGGCGACGTACTTCGGGTTCGTCTTGTCGCTGATGTCGAAGACCTTGATGCCCTCCCAGGAGGACTTCTCCGTGGCGGGCTGGCTGTTGCTGCTGCAGCTGTTGTCGCTGCGCGAGGAGTCGGTGGACAGGAACAGCAGGTCGCCGGAGACCGTGATGTCGTTCTGCGATCCCGGGCAGAGGACCTGGGCGACCGTCTTCGGGGCCTTCGGCTCACTGATGTCGAAGATCCGGAAGCCGTCGTAGTTGCCGGCGAACGCGTACCTGCCCTGGAAGGCGAGGTCGGAGTTGATACTGGACAGCGTGTCCTTGGGGATGTTGACGAGGTGTTCGATGTTGTCGGAGTGGACCACCTCGTCCTGGGCGGGTATCCGCCCCTCCTCGATGGCTTCCCGGACCTCGGCCCGGGTGCTGTCCGAAACACTCTTGTGCTTCGCCGGGCCGTCCCCGGGATCGGGAATGGCCGCGGCCGGGCCCGCCGCGAGCAGCGAGGCCAGGAGACCGGCGGCTGCTGCGGCGACACCCAGCCGTCTGCGGCGGGTTCGGGGGTCGTTCGACAGGATCACTGTTCCTCCCTAGCGCCGTTCACACGAGAACGGTTCACGCACCACGCAGTATCGTCCTCGCCATGCACATACCAACAGGGGGCAACCGACCTGCACCGAAGATTTTCGATCACTGACATACGAAAGCGTGCTAGGACGTACATCGCACACACAAGGTGCGCTCACCACGCCCTGCTTCAGGAGGTCGATGTGTTCTCCCGCCGCCAGTCCCGCGCGTCCCTCGCCCCGGTCGCGCTGGTGGCCCTGGCCGTGCTCGGCCTCGCGGGCTGCGACGCGGACACGGACACGAACGCCGCCTCGGCGGGCGGGCCCTCGGTGATCGCGCCCGGCAGGCCCGGTGAGGACAACCGCACGCTGTCCCCCGAGGAGGCCGCAGCGCAGAGGGCCGACGACTCCCCCAACGCGGCGGACGTCGCGTACGCGCGGATGATGATTCAGCACCACACGCAGGCGCTGGAGATGACCGGACTCGTCCCGGAACGAGCCGGATCCACGAAGATCAAGAAGCTCGCCGAGCGGATCTCCGCCGCGCAGGGCCCGGAGATCGGCGCCATGCGGGGCTGGCTGACGAACCACGGGAAGAAGGAACAGCCCGGGCAGCACGGCGAGCACGACCACGCCGCCATGCCCGGCATGGCGAGCGCGGCACAGTTGAGGAATCTGCGCGCGGCCGGGGGCAAGGCGTTCGACCAGCTGTTCCTCACCCTGATGATCACGCATCACGAGGGCGCGGTCACGATGGCCACGGAGGTGAAGGCGCAGGGCAACAACGTGCAGATCGAGGAGATGGCGGACGACGTGATCGCTCAGCAGACGAGCGAGATCACCCGCATGCGGAAGCTGATGTGACCGGTACGGGGGCGAGGGTGTGCCCCGGGGGACGGCCGTCGGCGCGACGGGACGTCAATGGCGGGTGTGGCGGGGGGTCAGCAGCCCGGCGTCGCGGGCCCGTCCGATGAGCCGTAAGGCACCTCGGCGGTCCCGGCCGGTCGCGTTCATCACCGCGAGGACGGGGTCGGTGCCCCGTTCCTGCGCCGCGCGGTATTCGCGGGCCGCGAGGCCCGCCTCGCGCTCGCCGTCCTCGACGGCGCCCGGCCGGCGCGGCACGCCGCAGGACTCCGCCAGGGGCTCCTCCAGCCAGTCGGCGAGCACGGCCAGATCGTCCAGGGAAAGCGCGGGGCACGCCCGTACGTCCTCCAGCGACACGGTCCGGGCGGACCGCACGGCCAGCGCCTCGACGTACGCGCCGTCGGCGAACTCCAGCCGGACGTCGAACCACGACATGGCGCCGTCGCCCTCCCGCACCTCCCAGGCGGGCCGCACGGAGACGGCACCGTCCGCCGGGCGGCGACCGGACAGATTAAGAAAGAATGCTTCAAGCACATACGGAACGTAACCGCATCATCACATTCCATACGAACGGACACGCCCGCCGGCGGGCACTGCACCCTGGCGGCGGAGCGGGGCACGTCCGGGCGTAGGCGCGGTGTCGCGGCGGGGCGTAGGCGCGGTGTCGCGGCGGGGCGTAGGCGCGGTGTCGGCTGGCCGAGGCCGTGGCCGGTCGGTGGTCGGACCGGCCGCGGACGCGTGATGTCCGGAACTTTTCGGTGCAGGACCGTTCCCCTGGCCGCTTGCTGACGTGTCTCCTGGGTTCCCCGCCTCCCCGTCCCTCCGTTCCCCGCCCTTCCCCCCGTCTTCGGTCCACCGCCGCTCAGGAGCGTCCATGGCTACGACCTCACCCGTGCATCCCGTCGACGAGGTGCCACCCGCACGACAGTTGGCCGCCTTCGGTCTGCAGCACGTGCTCGCGATGTACGCGGGCGCGGTGGCGGTACCGCTGATCGTCGGCGGCGCGATGAAGCTGCCGCCCGCGGATCTGGCGTACCTCATCACCGCCGACCTGCTGGTGTGCGGAGTGGCGACGCTCATCCAGTGCGTCGGCTTCTGGCGGTTCGGGGTGCGGCTGCCCATCATGCAGGGCTGCACGTTCGCGGCCGTGTCGCCCATGGTGCTGATCGGGACGACGGGCGGCGGGCTGCCCGCGATCTACGGTTCGGTGATCGTCGCGGGGCTGGCGATCATGCTGCTGGCGCCGGTGTTCGGCACGCTGCTGCGGTTCTTCCCGCCGCTGGTCACCGGCACGGTCATCCTGATCATCGGTGTCTCGCTGCTGCCGGTCGCGGGCAACTGGGCGGCGGGCGGTGCGGGCGCCGCGGACTTCGGGGAGCCGAAGAACCTCGCGCTGGCCGCGTTCGTGCTGGTGGTCGTGGTGGGCGTGCAGCGGTTCGCGCCCGCCTTCCTCTCCCGGGTCGCGGTGCTGACCGGCATCGTGGTCGGGGTGCTGGTGGCGGTCCCGTTCGGGTTCACCGATTTCGGGGGTGTCTCGGACGCCGACTGGCTGGGGATCAGCACGCCGTTCCACTTCGGGGCGCCCACGTTCGAGGCGTCGGCCATCGTCTCGATGCTGGTGGTGGCCCTGGTCTCGATGACCGAGACCACCGGCGACTTCATCGCGGTCGGTGAGATGACGGGCCGCAAGGTCGCGCCGCGCCCCCTGGCGGACGGGCTGCGCGCGGACGGCCTGTCGACCGTCCTCGGCGGCGTCTTCAACACCTTCCCGTACACGGCGTACGCGCAGAACGTGGGCCTGGTCGGCATGACGCGGGTGCGCAGCCGCTGGGTGGTGGCCGTCGCGGGCGGCATCCTCGTCCTGCTCGGGCTGCTGCCGAAACTGGGAGCGGTGGTCGCGGCGGTTCCCGCGCCGGTGCTGGGCGGTGCGGGCCTGGTGATGTTCGGGACGGTCGCCGCGAGCGGTCTGCGGACGCTGGCGGGGGTCGACTTCAAGGGCAACAACAACCTGACGGTGGTGGCCGTCGCGGTCGCGATGGGCGTGCTGCCGGTCGGGGTGCCGACGATCTACGACAAGTTCCCCGACTGGTTCCAGACGGTGATGCACAGCGGCATCAGTGCGGGGTGCCTCACGGCCATCGTGCTGAATCTGCTGTTCAACCATCTGCCCGCGAAAGCCCGTCCGGAGGGCACGGCCGGTGCCGTGGCCGGCGGGGGCTCGGCCGGTACCGGCGCGGGCTCCCTCCCTGTCGGCGGGAGCGCGCCCGGCGGGGCAGGCACCGGGAAGTCACCGGGGGACGCCGTCTAGGTGTACTGACCCGTGAGGTTGGGGACGCGGCTGGCGGGTGGTTGGCCCTTCAGCGCGGTGTGTCCGCGGTGGTGATTGTAGGTGTGCAGCCAGCCG
>NZ_JBEXVL010000024.1:0-81183 GCF_040638805.1 Streptomyces sp. NPDC005925
GTTGCCAACGCTCCGCGTTGACGCCCTCCTCCGCCTTGCAGCCGCACGCACCAGACCCCGCTCGGGTCGGCTGCGAAGCACCGCGTCTTACAGCCAATCTGATCCAAACGACAGACCCTGGCCCGGCCCCGGGAACGCCACACGCGGTGGTCGCGCACTTCACGGGGGGTGCGCGACTGCCGCCGGCCTGCGCCTGAGCCGTGCGCGGCCGCGGCACGCACGACAGCCACCCCTTCCGTCACGCCGCTCGGACTCACACCGGTCACGTCGCTCGGACCGGACCGGCCATGCGGGTCACGTGCGTCATGCCGGACCGCCTCACGCCGCTCATGCCGCCGGACCGGCCATGCGGGTCACGTGCGTCATGCCGGACCGCCTCACGCCGCTCGCGCCGCCGGACCAGCCATGCGGGCCGCGTCCGTCCGTCATGCCGGGACCGGCTCCTGTCGTTTCGCGTCGGCCCCGTCCGTCACGCCGGTCCTGTCCGTCACGCCGGCACGTGCACCGTCTCCACCCGGCTCGCCACCAGCCGCTCACGTTCCCTGCGTGCCGCGCGCCCGCGCAGCCGCAGGATCTGGGTCACGCCGAGGGCCTGAAGGACGAACACCGCCGAGAAGGCCACCGTGTAGTCGTCGCCCGTCGCGTCCAGCAGGACACCGACGGCGAACAGGGTCGTCATGGAGGCGACGAAGCCGCCCATGTTGGTGATGCCGGACGCCGTCCCCTGCCGCTCCGGAGGATTGGCCGGCCGCGCGAAGTCGAAGCCGATCATCGACGCCGGGCCGCACGCCCCGAGTACCGTGCACAGCACGACCAGCAGCCACATCGGGGCGCGGTCGGCCGGGTAGGCGAGCGTCGCCGCCCACAGCAGGGCCGTCGTCCCCACCGTGCCCAGCGCCAGCGGCAGCCGGGCCTCGTGGCGCCGGGCGACGATCTGGCCGTAGACCAGGCCGAAGGCCATGTTGCACAGGACGACCAGGGTGAGGAGTTCGCCCGCGGTGGCGCGCGACAGGCCCTGCGCCTCCACCAGGAACGGCATGCCCCACAGCAGCAGGAACACCATCGCCGGGAACTGCGTCGTGAAGTGCACCCACAGACCGAGCCGGGTGCCCGGCTCCCGCCAGGAGGCGGCGATCTGGCGGCGTACGTAGGACGGGCCCCGGTACGGGAGCGCCTCGGGCTCGTGGCCCTCGGGGTGGTCCCTGAGGAACAGCAGGAGCAGCACCAGGACGACGACGCCGGCCAGCGCGCTGCCCGCGAACGCCGTGGTCCACCCCAGGCCGTGCAGCAGCCGCGCGATGACCAGCGTCGAGACGAGGTTGCCCGCCATGCCGACGAGACCGGCGAGCTGTGCGACCAGCGGACCGCGCCGGGCCGGGAACCAGCGCCCGCCGAGCCGCAGTACGGCGATGAACGTCATGGCGTCGCCGCACCCCAGCAGCGCGCGCGAGGCCAGCGCCGTGCCGTAGGAGGGGGAGAGGGCGAACCCGAGCTGGCCGGCCGTGAACAGGACGACGCCGATGGTCAGTACCCGCCTGGTGCCGAGCCGGTCGACCAGGAGGCCGACGGGTATCTGCATGCCGGCGTAGACCAGCAGCTGGAGTATCGAGAACGTCGACAGGGCGGAGGCGTTCACGTGGAAGCGGTCGACCGCGTCCAGTCCGGCCACGCCCAGGGACGTACGGAAGATGACGGCGACGAAGTAGACCGAGACGCCCGTGCCCCAGACGGCCAGCGCGCGCCGGCCGCCCGGCGGGTCGCCCGGCAGGGTCACCGGCGGCGAGCTCACCGGACCTCCCCGCGCGCCAGGTGCGAGAACCAGCCGACGTGCCGGCGGACGACGGCGACGGCCGCGTCCGCGTCCCCCGAACGCAGCGCATCAAGGATCTCCGCGTGCTCGGCGAGGGTCTTGGCGATGCGGTCGGGGTGTGAGTGCATCACGGCGACGCCCATGCGCAGCTGGCGGTCGCGGAGCTGGTCGTAGAGGCGGGAGAGGATCTCGTTGCCGCCGCTGCGGACGATCGCGGCGTGGAAGCAGCGGTCGGTGACGGCGGCACCGGCGAAGTCACCGGCGGCGGCCTGCTCCCTCTGCCGGGCGAGCAGGTCCTCCAGCCGCTCCAGGAGAGCGGGCGGCGCGGGTACGGCCTTGCGCGCCGCGTGCTCCTCGACGAGCAGCCGGGTTTCCACGACGTCCGCGATCTCCTGTGCGGAGACGGGCAGGACCAGGGCGCCCTTCTTCGGGTAGAGCTTGATCAGCCCCTCGACCTCCAGCCGCAGCAGAGCCTCGCGCACCGGGGTGCGGGAGACTCCGACGGCCTCGGCGAGCTCACCCTCGGTGAGCAGGAGGCCGCCCTCGTACCGGCGGTCGAGGACACCCTGCTTGACGTGGGCGTAGACGCGGTCGGCGGCGGGTGCCTGCTTCACGGGCTTCACGTGTTTCACGGCCAGGCTGCTCATGTCGACAGGATAGATACAACACGGTCGCCCGGCTGGAGTGGTCCACCATGCGGACCCGCCCGGCTCCCCGGCTCCCCGGCTCCCGCCCGGCTCCCGCCCGCTCCCGCCCGGCTCCCGCCCGTCCGGCTGGCGGCCGGCCGGCGGCCGGAAAAATGTTGCCGAAGGCGGGCAACCATGAGCGCTCTTCGGATGTCTCACTCGTGCGGCCGCTCCGTCTCCCATCCCTCTGCGCGGCCGCTGACCAGGGGCATTCACACCAATCGGGGTATGACACTTGAAAACTGGCATCAAGGGCATTCGTGTGCGCAGGGCCTTCGCCGCGGGTCTCGCCGGCGGAGCGATGGTCGTGGGCGGAGCCCTCGGCGCGGCGCCCGCGCAGGCCGCCACCACCCCCGGCATCGTCGCTGCGGGCGGGTACGCCATGGACAACTCGAACGCCAAGACGCTGTACTCGAAGGCGGCGGACACCCGGCGTTCCACCGGCTCCACGACCAAGATCATGACCGCGAAGGTCGTGCTCGCGCAGCCGAACCTCAACCTGGACACCAAGGTCACCATCCAGATGGCCTACAGCGACTACATCGTCTCGAAGAACGCCTCGTCCGCCCACCTGATCGTCGGCGACAAGGTGACCGTCCGCCAGCTGCTGTACGGCCTGATGCTGCCGTCCGGCTGCGACGCCGCGTACGCCCTGGCCGACAAGTTCGGCTCGGGCACGACGCGGTCGGCGCGCGTGAAGTCGTTCATCGGCAAGATGAACTCCGCCGCGAAGAGCCTGGGCCTGACGAACACGCACTTCGACTCGTTCGACGGCATCGGCAACGGCTCCAACTACTCGACGCCGCGCGACCTGACGAAGCTCGCCGGCAGCGCGATGAAGAGCAGCACGTTCCGCACGATCGTCAAGACCAGGTCGTACACGGCCAAGACGACCACCAAGTCCGGCTCCACGCGCACCATGGCGCCGTGGAACAACACCAACACCCTGCTCGGCAGCTACAGCGGCACCATCGGCGTGAAGACCGGCTCCGGCTCGGTGTCCAAGTACTGCCTGGTCTTCGCCGCCACCCGCAACGGCAGGACGGTCATCGGCACGGTTCTCGCCTCGTCGTCCTCGGCGCAGCGCGCGAAGGACGCGACGAAGATCCTGAATTACGGCTTCAGCAGGCTCGGCTGAGCCCAGGACACGAAGCGCGAGGGGCCGCCGGTGCTGAACCGGCGGCCCCCTCGTCGTCCCACCCCGTCCGTCACGGGGTCACCGCTACTGCGTGACCGCGAAGTTCCGCAGGATCGCCGCCGTCAGCCGCGGGTCGCCGTCCGCCTTCACGCGGTCCGCGACGGCCTCCGGCGTCACCCGGCCGCAGGCCAGCCGGACGTACGTCTCCCAGTCGAGGGTGAGGCTCGCGGCCGGTCCCAGCGCCGGCGCCGTCTCCAGGGTGCCGCGGCCCTGGATGTCCACGCGGATCGTGCGCAGGAACTCGATCGGGCCGTGCACGTCGAAGACGACGGCCGAACTGCGCGGCGCGTTCGCCGTCTCGGCGACGATCCGGGGCAGCTCGGAGAGCAGGACGTCACGGGCGACCTGCGCGCCCGCGGAGTCCAGGTTGCCCGGGCGGCCGAGAGCCATGCGCAGGTCCTGCTCGTGCACCCACACGTTGAACGCGTGGTTGCGCATGGACTCCTCCAGCGTCAGCTCCGCGCCCAGCGGGCCGCGCACCTTCGCGCCGGGCTGCCGCGACTCGTTCCGCAGCTGGCGGTTGCGGCGGATGATCGTGTACTCCAGCTCGGACGTCATCTCCGGCGCCGTGTGGTGGCGGCGGACGTCGACCTGCATCTCCATGTAGCGCTGGTGGTCGTTCGTCACGTGGAACAGGTCGCGCGGCAGCGTGTGGATGGGACGCGGGTCGCCGAGCATCTCGTTGTCCAGGCCGATGACGTGCGACACCACGTCGCGGATGGACCAGCCGGGGCAGGGGGTACGGCCGTTCCACTCGCCCTCGACAAGGGGCTGCACCAGCTCGGCTATCGCTTCGACGGACTGGGTCCAGGCATCGGCGTAGGGCTGGAGGGTGGGATGCAGACTCACGGAACGGGACCCCTCGGCGGTCGGTACACGGGCAGGTTGTGGCGGCGGTGCCAATGGGCGGTGCCAATGGGAGGCGGCTGCTGTCGGCGGCTTTCTGGACCGTCCCCCAGGTTCGCGGCTGCGCTCGAAATGGGGGGACCCCCAAGTTACGCTGCTCCGAGGCACCCCGGCAGTGCTTTCGTGTGACGATCGTAGGCCCGAGTGGACGGCTCGAATGCCAGGACGGTGGTAGTGTGCGCGCCTCTTTGCTTCAGATTTCCGTAGACGAGGGCGAATCGGTCGATTCGCGTCGGCAGCGGGTTGCCGCGATGGTACGCGCCCAGGCCGGTGCCGATCTCGTCGTCCTGCCGGAGCTGTGGACCACCGGCGCCTTCGCCTACGAGGCCTTCGGCAGCGAGGCCGAGCCACTCCACGGGCCGACGTACGAGGTGATGGCGAAGGCCGCGAGCGACGCGGGCGTGTGGCTGCACGCGGGCTCGATCCCCGAGCGCGACCCCGACGGGCCGCTCTACAACACGTCTCTCGTCTTCTCTCCCTCCGGTGAACCGGCCGCCGCCTACCGCAAGATCCACCGCTTCGGCTTCGACAAGGGCGAGGCCGTCCTGATGGGCGCGGGGCGGGACCTGGTGACCGTCCGTCTGCCGGACACGACGATCGGCGTGGCGACCTGCTACGACCTCCGTTTCCCCGAGCTCTTCCGCGGTCTCGTCGACGCCGGCGCCGATACCCTCGTCGTCCCGGCGGGATGGCCGGAGCGCCGCCGGGCGCACTGGACGCTGCTGGCTCAGGCGCGGGCGGTGGAGAACCAGGCGTTCGTGCTCGCCTGTGGAACGGCCGGGACGCACGCCGGAGTTCCGCAGGCGGGTCACTCGATCGTGGTCGACCCGTGGGGCGACGTGCTGGCGCAGGCCGGCGCCGGCGAGGAGGTCCTCACGGTGGAGTTCGACCCGGGGAAGGTCGCGGCGACACGGGAGCAGTTCCCGGCGCTGAAGGACAGGATGCTGGGCCTGGAGCCCCCGCGCCGGCCCTGAGAGCCCTCGCGCGCAAGGACCCCACGGGCGCCGACGGCCCTCCTGACGCCGCCCCCGAGGCCCCCCGGCCCCCGGTTCCCGGTGCCGGATGTCACCCTTGACCACATGAACCACTCCGCACCCCGACGCGCCCGCGTCCGTGCCCCCGAGCTGACCGGCAAGGGCGGCTGGCTGAACACGGGCGGGAAGCAGTACAGCCTCGCCGACCTGCGGGGACGCATCGTCGTCCTGGATTTCTGGACCTTCTGCTGCGTCAACTGCCTGCATGTCGTCGACGAGCTCCGGGAGCTGGAGGAGAAGCACCGGGACACCCTCGTCGTCATCGGCGTGCACTCGCCGAAGTTCGTGCACGAGGCCGACCACCGGGCGGTGGTGGACGCCGTCGAGCGCTACGGGGTGGAGCATCCGGTACTGGACGATCCGGAGCTGGCGACCTGGAAGCAGTACGCCGTGCGGGCCTGGCCCACGCTGGTGGTGATCGATCCCGAGGGGTACGTCGTCGCCCAGCACGCCGGGGAAGGACACGTGCACGCGATCGAGCGGCTCGTGACGGAACTGGAGGCCGAGCACGCCGCCAAGGGGACGCTGCGGCGCGGCGACGGGCCGTACGTGGCGCCGGAGCCCGAGCCGACCGTGCTGCGCTTCCCCGGCCGGGCTCTGCTGCTGCCCTCGGGAAACTTCCTGGTCAGTGACACCACCCGGCACCAGCTGGTGGAGCTGGCGGCCGACGGCGAGAGCGTGGTGCGGCGGATCGGTTCCGGCGCGCGGGGCTTTCTGGACGGCGCGGCCGGGGCGGCGGCCTTCAGCGAGCCGCAGGGGCTCGCGCTGCTGGAGGACGGGGCGGTCGTCGTGGCCGACACCGTCAACCACGCCCTGCGGCGGCTCGACCTGCCGTCCGGCGAGGTGACCACCCTGGCGGGCACGGGGCGGCAGTGGATGCAGGGGGACGACACCTCCGGGCCCGCGCGCGAGGTCAGTCTGTCCTCGCCCTGGGACGTGGCCCTGTGGCGCGGCGGGGTGTGGATCGCGATGGCTGGCGTGCACCAGTTGTGGGCGTACGACCCGGTGGCGGGCACCGTCGCCGTCACGGCCGGGACGACCAACGAGGGGCTGGTGGACGGGCCGGGCGGCGAGGCCTGGTTCGCGCAGCCGTCCGGGCTGGCGGCGACGCCCGAGCGGCTCTGGCTCGCCGACTCCGAGACGTCCGCGCTGCGGTGGGTGGACCCGGACGGGACGGTGCACACCGCCGTCGGCACCGGGCTGTTCGACTTCGGGCACCGTGACGGCGCGGCCGGGCAGGCGCTGCTCCAGCACCCGTTGGGCGTCACCGCGCTGCCCGACGGATCGGTCGCCGTCTGCGACACGTACAACCACGCCCTGCGCCGCTACGACCCCGCGACCGGCGACGTCACCACGCTCGCCACGGATCTGCGCGAGCCGAGCGATGCCGTCCTCGTCGGTGACGAGATCGTGGTCGTGGAGTCGGCGCGGCACCGGCTGACCCGGCTGCGGCTGCCGGAGGAGGCGGTACGGGTGGAGGGTGTCGCCCACCGGACGAGGCGCGCGTCGACCGACGTCGCGCCGGGCCGGCTCCGGCTGGAGGTGATCTTCGAGGCTCCGGCCGGCCAGAAGCTCGACACCCGGTACGGGCCGTCGACGCGCCTGCTCGTGTCGGCCACCCCGCCCGGGCTGCTGCTGGCCGGGGAGGGCGCGGGCACGGATCTAGCGCGCGAACTGGCCCTGGACCCGGCTGTCGGCGAGGGGGTGTTGCACGTCTCCGCCATGGCCGCGTCCTGCGACGACGATCCCGGGAACGAGTATCCGGCCTGCCACGTGCACCAGCAGGACTGGGGTGTCCCGGTCCGCCTCACCGAGGGCGGGGCGGACCGGCTGCCCCTGGTCCTCGCGGGCATGGACGCGTGACGGGCCACCCGCCCGGACCACGTAAGCGTGGATGTCCGGGATGTGTCAGTCCGGCCTGTCCGTCGTGGACGGGCGCAGCGGTCACAGACCGTAGCCGTCGGTGTGGCCGTCCCGGTGGTGGTGGGGAGCCTGGCCGTCCACGACGGGGGTCGCGGGCGGAACCACCACCCGGCGGCGCCGGTAGATGCTGCTGAAGGTCGTCACGCCGATCAGGCCGACGATCATGAAGATCACGCCGACCAGGTTGACGTTGACTCCCTGCATGTCCCAGTCGGTCGCGAATGTGAGGATGGCTCCCACGGCGATGAGGATGATGCATCCGCCGAGGCCCATGATGTCGCCTCCCTGTCCGGTCCGGTGCGACCGGTCGTTCCGGCCTTCCGGTGTATCGGTTCACGACCGGGTACCCGGAGCGGCAACGCCCATGCGCCGTCACGCCACTTGACGTGACGCCAGGCCCGTGCGGCCGGCCCGTTCAGCCCTCCAGGAACGCCGTCAGCGCCCTGGTCAGCAGCAACGGGTCGTCCGCGCCGCACAGTTCGCGCGCGCTGTGCATCGACAGGATGGCCACGCCGATGTCGACGGTGCGGATGCCGTGCCGGGCCGCCGTGATGGGGCCGATGGTCGTGCCGCAGGGCATCGCGTTGTTGGACACGAACGACTGGAAGGGGACGCCCGCCTTCTCGCACGCCGCGGCGAACACCGCGCGGCCCGAACCGTCCGTGGCGTAGCGGTTGTTGACGTTGACCTTGAGGATGGGGCCGCCGTTGACGCGCGGGTGGTGGGTGGGGTCGTGCCGCTCGGCGTAGTTGGGGTGCACGGCGTGGCCCGTGTCGGAGGAGAGGCAGACGGTGCCCGCGAGGGCGCGGGCCCGGTCCTCGAAGGAGCCGCCGCGCGCGAAGACAGAACGTTCCAGCACGGTGCCGAGCAGCGGCCCGTCCGCGCCGGTGTCCGACTGGGAGCCGTTCTCCTCGTGGTCGAAGGCGGCGAGGACGGGGATGTACGGCAGACCGGTGCCCGGTGCCGCGGTGGCCGCGGCCGCCAGGGCGGCCGTACCGGCGTGCACGGACAGCAGGTTGTCCATGCGGGGGCCGGCGACGAGTTCGCGGTCGCGGCCCAGGTAGGCGGGGGGCTCCACGGAGTGGACCATCAGGTCCCAGCCGGTGACGTCGCCCTCGGGCAGGCCCGCCGTCTCCTCCAGGAAGGAGATCAGGTCGCCGTCGCGCACGTCGTGCCCGAGGCCCCAGACGGGCTGCAGGTGGCGCTGCTTGTCGAGCTTGAGGCCCTCGGCGGACACGGAGCGGTCCAGGTGGATGGCGAGCTGCGGGACGCGCAGCAGCGGCCGGTCCACGTTCACCAGGCGGGTCGAGCCGTCCCGCAGGGTGAGGCGTCCGGCGAGCCCGAGGTCGCGGTCGAGCCAGGAGTTCATCAGGGGCCCGCCGTAGATCTCCACGGCGACCTGGCGCCAGCCGTGCGCCCCGGTGTCGGGCTGCGGCTTGACCCGCAGGTTGGGGGAGTCGGTGTGGGCCCCGACGATGCGGAACGGGGTGTGGGGGGCGGCGCCCTCGGGGACGTACCAGGCGATGATCGCGCCACCGCGCAGCACGTACTTGCCGCCGCTCGTGCCGTCCCAGGCGTCCGTCTCGACGACCTGCCGGAAGCCGGCCTTCTCCAGCCGTTCGGCGGCGTTCGCCACGGCGTGGTACGGCGACGGACTCGCCGCCAGGAAGGTCATGAGGTCGTCGGTGTGGCCGCGGTCGGGGCGGAGGGCTTCGCTCATGGGTTCACCTTAACGACGGTCCACGGCCCGCCCCCCTTGCGGGAGGCGACAGCCGAGGGGGCCCGCTCCCCCTTGCGGGAGCAGACGGTCGAGGGCCCGCTTCCCTTGCGGGAGGCGGGCCCTCGACCACGGGCGGGGGACGGGACGGGGACGAGACTAGAACGCGTTCTCGTCCAGCTCCATGAGGCCGAGCTCGACGCCCTCGGCGACCTTGCGGGCGAGGGTGACGCCCGGCAGGACGTTCGCGGCGAAGAACCTCGCGGCGGCGATCTTGCCGGTGTAGAAGGCCTTGTCCTTGGCGGAGGCCGTCGGCAGCTTCTCGGCGGCGATGGCGGCGCCCTTGAGCAGCAGGTAGCCGACGACCACGTCCCCGGAGGCCATCAGCAGGCCCGTGGTGTTGAGGCCGACCTTGTAGATGTTCTTGACGTCCTGCTCGGTGGCGGCGAGGTCGGTGAGCATCAGGCCGACGATGGCCTCCAGCTCGACGGCGGCCTTGGCGAGGTGCTCGCGGGCGCCGGCCAGCTCCTCCCCGCCGGTGCCGAGCGCGAGGAACTTCTTGATGTCCTCGGCGAGGGAGTTCAGCGCGGCGCCCTGGTTGCGGACGATCTTCCGGAAGAAGAAGTCCTGGCCCTGGATGGCCGTGGTGCCCTCGTAGAGGGTGTCGATCTTGGCGTCCCGGATGTACTGCTCGATCGGGTACTCCTGCAGGAAGCCGGAGCCGCCGAAGGTCTGCAGGGACTGGGCGAGCTGCTCGTAGGCCTTCTCGGAGCCGTAGCCCTTGACGATCGGCAGGAGCAGGTCGTTGAGGGCGTGCTCGGTGGAGGCGTCCTCGCCGGCGGACTCCTTGACCTGGATCTCGTCCTGGACGGAGGCGGTGTACATCACGAGGGCGCGCATGCCCTCGGCGTAGGCCTTCTGCGTCATGAGCGAGCGCCGCACGTCGGGGTGGTGCGTGATGGTGACCTTGGGCGCCGTCTTGTCCATGAAGTTGGCCAGGTCGGGGCCCTGGACGCGCTCCTTGGCGTACTCCAGCGCGTTGAGGTAGCCGGTGGAGAGGGTGGAGATGGCCTTCGTGCCGACCATCATCCGCGCGAACTCGATGATCCGGAACATCTGGCGGATGCCGTCGTGCTTGTCGCCGATCAGCCAGCCCTTGGCGGGGTGCTGGTCGCCGAACGTCATCTCGCACGTGTTGGAGGCTTTCAGACCCATCTTGTGCTCGACGTTCGTGGCGTAGACGCCGTTGCGCGCGCCCAGCTCGCCGGTCTCGAAGTCGAACTCGTACTTCGGGACGAGGAAGAGGGACAGGCCCTTGGTGCCGGGGCCGGCGCCCTCGGGGCGCGCGAGCACGTAGTGGAGGATGTTCTCCGACATGTCGTGCTCACCCGAGGTGATGAAGCGCTTGACGCCCTCGATGTGCCAGGAGCCGTCCTCCTGCTGCACGGCCCTGGTGCGGCCGGCGCCGACGTCCGAGCCGGCGTCCGGCTCGGTGAGGACCATGGTGGAGCCCCACTGCCGCGCGACGGCGATCTCCGCGATGTGCTTCTGGACGTCGTTGCCCTCGTCGAAGAGGATGCCGGCGAAGGCCGGGCCGGAGGAGTACATCCACACGGCCGGGTTGGCGCCCAGGATCAGTTCCGCGTACGCCCAGATCAGGGAGCGGGGCGAGGTGGTGCCGCCGATCTCCTCGGGCAGGCCCAGACGCCAGTACTCGGAGTCCATGAAGGCCTGGTAGCTCTTCTTGAAGGACGCCGGGACGGGAGCGGTGTGGGTCTCCGGGTCGAAGACGGGCGGGTTGCGGTCGGCGTCCGCGAAGGACTCGGCCAGCTCGTTCTCCGAGAGGCGGGTCAGCTCCTCCAGGACGCTCTTGGCGGTCTCGACGTCCATCTCCTCGAACGGACCGGTGCCGTAGACCTTGTCGCGTCCCAGTACCTCGAAGAGGTTGAACTCGATGTCGCGGAGATTCGACTTGTAGTGCCCCATGGCGACGGCTCCGTTAGAGAGATCGGCGAGGCACTGACTCCTCGCGCCTAATTCACGTACCAACAAGTAGCTACGATGATGCTACCCGTCGGTAATAAGAAGCAACCCCGATTGGGTCATCTGTGACTCAGTACTCTTGCGGGCATGTACGGCTATGACCAGACCGCGGGACCGCAGGCGCAGTACACGTCGCCGCCGCAGCAGCCCATGGCCGGCGGCGGATACGGGCAGCAGGCTCCGGCGTATCCCGAGCCGTCCCCGCCCTCGCTGACGGACGCGGTGCGGGCGTTCACGACCGGCCAGATGTCCGCGGAGGACTTCCAGCAGGCCTTCGCGACCTCGAAGGTCTACTGCCCGCGCGGCGACAACCCGGGGTTCCTCGCGCTGCACAACACGCAGCAGCCGGTGATTCCGATGTTCACCACGCTCAAGGAGCTGCGCCGGTACGCGGGCAAGGAGTCCAAGTACTTCGTGATCACCGGCGCCGAGGTGCTCGACCTGTTGCCGACCGGCTACGGCTTCGTCCTCGACATGGAGGGTGAGCACCGGATCGTCTTCGACGCCAAGGCCGTGGAGCAGATGGTCGACTTCGCGATGCGGCGTATGTACGGTTGATCAGCTTTACGGCTGATCGGCGGCTGAGCCGGCCGGCGCGCGGTGCGCGCGGCTGACGGCGGGCCGTGCTCGCGGCCGCGCGGTGCCTCTCAGTGCGACCCGGAGGGAATGCCCTCCGGGTTTTCTCTGTTTGGGGTGGCAGGAAGTTCAATACTCAACTAAAGTGAGCGCACACGAGGAGGTACCGACCATGCCTGCAGTGACCGTCGAGAACCCTTTGACGCTGCCCCGCGTGAGCGCGCCGGCCGACGCCGTGGCACGTCCCGTGCTCACCGTCACGACCGCGCCGAGCGGACTCGAAGGCGAGGGCTTCCCGGTGCGCCGGACGTTCGCCGGGATCAACTACCGCCATCTCGACCCGTTCATCATGATGGACCAGATGGGCGAGGTGGACTACGCGCCGGGCGAGCCGAAGGGCACCCCCTGGCATCCCCACCGCGGGTTCGAGACCGTCACCTACATCATCGACGGGATCTTCGACCACCAGGACAGCAACGGCGGTGGCGGCACCATCACCAACGGCGACACCCAGTGGATGACGGCGGGCGCCGGCCTGCTGCACATCGAGGCGCCGCCCGAGCACCTGGTCATGTCCGGCGGCCTCTTCCACGGCCTCCAGCTGTGGGTGAACCTCCCCGCCAGGGACAAGATGATGACCCCGAGATACCAGGACATCCGGGGCGGCCAGGTACAGCTGCTCACCTCCCCCGACGGCGGCGCGCTGCTGCGCGTCATCGCCGGTGAGCTGGACGGCCACCAGGGCCCCGGTATCACCCACACCCCGATCACGATGATCCATGCGACGCTCGCGCCGGGCGCGGAGATCACCCTGCCCTGGCGGGAGGACTTCAACGGCCTGGCCTACGTCCTCGCCGGACGGGGCAGCGCCGGCACGGACCGACGCCCGATCCGTCTCGGCCAGACCGCGGTCTTCGGCGCCGGGTCCTCGCTGACCGTCCGCGCGGACGAGAAGCAGGACGCGCACGCGCCCGATCTGGAGGTCGTCCTGCTCGGCGGGCAGCCCATCCGGGAGCCCATGGCGCACTACGGGCCCTTCGTGATGAACACCAAGGAAGAGCTCCAGCAGGCCTTCGAGGACTTCCGGCGGGGCCGACTGGGGTCGATCCCGGCCGTGCACGGGATGGCGGCGGAGGAGCCGGGGGAGCCGGAGCAGGCCTGAGGACGGTGCGTCGGCTTCGGCCGGAATGATCGGCGGGACGCGTGCGCGCCGGTGATCTTCCCGCCCTCTCCGCGCGTGCCGTCTGCGACCACTCGCGCCGTTACGCCTCGGTCGGCGGACTTGCGTCGACCGGGGCGCCCGGGCCGTCGGCGGGCCGGGGGCCGGTCGTGAGTCCCTCTGCCATACGGCCCTCCGCCGTGCGACCCTCTGCCATACGGTCCCCTGCCGTGCGACCGGCGGCCATACGGCCCTCTGTCGCGCGGCTGTCTGCAGTGCGGCCGTCGGACTCGTGGAGCTCGAACCAGATGCTCTTGCCCTGGCCGCGTGGCTCCACGCCCCACGCGTGCGCCAGCACCTCGATCAGCAGCAGGCCGCGTCCGGAGGACGCCAGCTCGCCGGGGCGGCGCAGGTGCGGCAGGTTGTCGCTGGAGTCGGTCACCTCGATGCGGATCCGCCGACGGCCCGTCTCACCGGAGATCTCCGCGAGCATCAGGGCGTCGTTGTCGGTGTGCACGAGGACGTTGGTGAGCATCTCCGACAGCAGCAGGACGGCGGAGTCCACCTGTTCCGGACAGGCCCAGTCGTGCAGCAGCTCGCGCAGTTGCTGCCGCCCGGCGGCGATCCGCTCGGGCTCGGCCTGCGCGACGGTCAGCATCGTGCGGCGGATCCGGTGCGGCACGATCGTGGCCGTGCTGCCGCAGCCGCAGCCGTCCCCCGGGCGGCACAGCAGCATCAGCGCGATGTCGTCCTCCCGCCGGTCGGTCAGCGGGCCGGTGGTGTAGTGCGAGGACGGCCCGTGCACCGCGTGCACGAGGGCGTCGGCGAGCTCCTCCAGGTCGCCGTCGTGGTCCTCCAGGATCGCGCGCAGCCGCTGCCAGCCCGTCTCCAGGTCGTGGCCGCCGGTCTCGATCAGACCGTCGGTGCACACCATCAGAGTCTCGTCGGGCTCCAGCACGAGTCGCGTCGTCGGATAGTCGGCGTCCGGGTCGATGCCGAGCGGCAGTCCGCCCGATGTCGTCCGGGTCAGCACCGTGCCGTCCGCCATGCGGATCACCGGGTCGTGGTGGCCGGCGCGGGCGACCTCCAGTACGGCGGTCACCGGGTCGACCTCGACGTACAGGCAGGTCGCGAAGCGCAGGTCGGAGGGGTCCCCCTCGGGGTACGCGATGCCGTTCAGGAAGCGGGAGGCGCGGGACAGGACGGCGTCGGGGCGGTGACCCTCGGAGGCGTAGGCACGCAGGGCTATGCGCAGCTGGCCCATCAGGCCGGCGGCCCGTACGTCGTGCCCCTGCACGTCGCCGATGACGAGCGCGAACCGTCCGCTGGGCAGCGGTATGACGTCGTACCAGTCGCCGCCGACCTGGAGGCCGCCGCCGGTGGGGACGTAGCGGGCGGTGACGAGCATGCCGGGGATGCGCTCCCCTCCGAGACGGGGCAGCATCGAGCGCTGGAGACCGTCGGTCAGGGCCCGCACGCTGTCGGCGGCGCCCGCCCGGGACAGGGCCTGCGCCAGCATGCGGGCCACCGTGGTCAGCACGGACCGCTCGTCGGGCGTGAACGCGACCGGATACGTGAAGGCCGCCATCCAGGCGCCCATCGTCTTGCCGCCCGAGATCAGCGGCAGGAATGCCCAGGAGCGGCGGCCGAAGCGCTCCGCCAGTGGCCAGGTCAGCGGGTAGCGGGACCTGTACTGCCCGGGCGAGGACAGATACACGGCGCGGCCGGTGCGGACCACTTCGCTCGCCGGGTAGTCCGTGTCCAGCGACATCTCCGTGAACGGCCCCTCCGCGCCGAGCTGGTGCCCGTGGTGGCCGATGATCGACAACCGGTCGCCCTCGACGCCGAACACGGCGAGGCCGTCCGGTGAGAAACCCGGCATGGACAGGTTGGCCGCGACGCGCAGCACCTCCTGCGTAGAGCGGGCCTCGGCCAGCGCGCGGCCCGCGTCCAGCAGGAACGCCTCCCGCGAGCGCCGCCAGTCGCCGGTGACCGTGCTTCGCCCGGCCGAGGTGCCGGGTGCGGGATCGGTGACCTCCTGGAGGGTGCCGATCACCTCGTAGCTCCGGCGGACGCGGTCGAAGGACGGCTTGGAGCGGCTGCGTACGACGCGTACGACCCGGCCCTGCTCGTCCATGATGCGGATGCGGACTTCGGCGACGGTGCCCTCGACGCTCGCGAGCTGGATGACGCCGATGGTCTCGTTCCAGTCGACGGGGTGCAGCCGGGACCGTACCTGGCCCTCCGTGAGACTGACCGGCTCGGCGGGCAGGCCGAGCAGCCGGGCGGCCTCGGCGTCGGCCGAGACCAGCCCGGTGGCGGTGTCCCAGTGCCACACCCCGGTGGCCAGGGCGGCGAGGACCTCGCCCACGGCGGGCAGGGGCTCACCAGTGCGCATTGCCCCACTTTAGGAAGATGTGCACGAAAGCCGCCACCGTAGGGGCGGACCGCACGGGTATCACGGGCTGGGAATGGTGGGGTGGCGATCATGGGGTGCCCGGTAGGCTGGGGGTGTTTCACGTGAAACGTGCCCCACATGCCCCCGATCCGCGAAGACTGGATGAACGACGATGCATCGGTACAGGTCCCACACCTGCGGCGAGCTCCGCGCCTCTGACGTCGGCACCGACGTCCGGCTGAGTGGCTGGCTGCACAATCGGCGCGACCTGGGCGGCATCCTCTTCATCGATCTGCGTGATCACTACGGCATCACGCAGCTCGTCGCCCGTCCCGGCACCGCCGCGTACGAGGCCCTCGACAAGCTGACCAAGGAGTCGACGGTCCGCGTCGACGGCAAGGTCGTCTCGCGCGGCGCCGAGAACGTGAACCCGGAGCTCTCCACCGGTGAGATCGAGGTCGAGGTGGGCGAGGTCGAGCTGCTCGGCGCCGCCCTGCCGCTGCCCTTCACGATCAACGCCGAGGACGGGGTCAACGAGGAGCGGCGCCTGGAGTACCGCTTCCTCGACCTGCGCCGCGAGCGCATGCACCGCAACATCCTGCTGCGTACCTCGGTCATCTCGGCGATCCGCCACAAGATGACGGCGCTGGGCTTCAACGAGATGGCCACGCCGATCCTGTCCGCGACGTCCCCCGAGGGCGCCCGCGACTTCGTCGTCCCCTCCCGCCTGAACCCCGGCAAGTTCTACGCCCTCCCCCAGGCGCCGCAGCAGTTCAAGCAGCTGCTGATGATCTCCGGCTTCGACCGCTACTTCCAGATCGCGCCCTGCTTCCGCGACGAGGACGCGCGTGCCGACCGCTCGCCGGGCGAGTTCTACCAGCTCGACGTCGAGATGAGCTTCGTCGAGCAGGAAGACGTGTTCCGGCCCATCGAGAAGCTCATGACGGAGCTGTTCGAGGAGTTGGGGAACGGCCGTCACGTGACGTCCCCCTTCCCGCGCATCCCGTTCCGCGAAGCTATGCTCAAGTACGGCTCCGACAAGCCGGACCTGCGCGCCCAGCTGGAGCTGGTGGACATCACCGACGTCTTCAAAGGCTCGGAGTTCAAGGCCTTCGCGGGCAAGCACGTGCGTGCCCTTGCGGTCCCGGACGTCTCCGCCCAGCCCCGCAAGTTCTTCGACCAGCTCGGTGACTACGCGGTCTCGCAGGGCGCGAAGGGACTGGCCTGGGTCCGCGTCGCCGAGGACGGCTCGCTGTCCGGCCCGATCGCGAAGTTCCTGACGGAGGAGAACGTCGCGGAGCTGACGAAGCGCCTGTCCCTGTCGGCCGGCCACGCGGTGTTCTTCGGCGCGGGCGAGTTTGACGAGGTCTCCAAGATCATGGGCGCGGTGCGGGTGGAAGCCGCGAAGCGCGCCGGGCACTTCGAGGAGAACGTCTTCCGCTTCTGCTGGATCGTCGACTTCCCGATGTACGAGAAGGACGAGGACACCGGGAAAATCGACTTCTCGCACAACCCCTTCTCGATGCCGCAGGGCGGACTTGAGGCCCTGGAGACCCAGGATCCGCTGGACATCCTGGGCTGGCAGTACGACATCGTCTGCAACGGCGTCGAGCTGTCCTCCGGCGCGATCCGGAACCACGAGCCGGACATCATGCTCAAGGCCTTCGAGATCGCCGGCTACGACCGCGAGACCGTCGAGGAGCAGTTCGCCGGGATGCTGCGCGCGTTCCGCTTCGGCGCCCCGCCGCACGGCGGCATCGCCCCCGGCGTCGACCGCATCGTCATGCTGCTGGCCGACGAGCCCAACATCCGCGAAACGATCGCCTTCCCGCTCAACGGCAACGCCCAGGACCTGATGATGGGCGCGCCGACCGAGCTGGACGAGACGCGGTTGCGGGAACTTCACCTTTCGGTGCGCAAGCCGCAGCCGAAGTAGGTCGCGTAGCCGCAAGGGGCCGGGAACCGCGGAGCGGTTCCCGGCCCCTTGCGGTGTGCCGGGCTCGATGAGAGAGGAAGGGGGCGGGCGCCGAACGTGCGGTCTCCTCCGCTCCGAAGGCGTACTCCCATCTCCAGCTCAACCGCGCACTGCCTTCATTGGGTCGTCCAGTACGGCGGTCAGCTCCCGCAGAGCGTGCCCGGCGATCGCGGAGTTTGGGTCCTCCAGCCTGCCCCGCGCGTGGGCGTAGCGGGTGGACAGGTCGGGGCGGCGGGCGATCTCGATGGCTCTGGCCCACAGGAGACCCAGCTCCGCACCGGGCTGAGGGACTGCCACTCCACGGCTCTGGCGAAGGCCTCGTCCTTGGTGGCCTGCATCTCATCCAGCCGGCCCGGCGCCACGACGGCGAGCGCGGCGCGCAGTGCGTCGGGCGTCTGATCGGGGCGGGGAATCAGCGCGCGTCCGTGGTCCGGCACTGTGCTCATGGTGTCCTCCCGGAGTACCGATGCCAGGGTAACCGGGGCGGGCGGCAGGGACGTCCGGGTACTCATGCGGCCTGTGCGTGGTCGGGGTGGCAGCGGGGGCAGTGGCCGGGGGCCGGGGCGCGGAAGGCTCTGTCGCAGCCGTCGCAGTTCTGGAGGGGGTGGCGGACCGGCGGGGGCCCGGTACGGGGGCGGAACGGGGGCGGAGGCGGCAGCTGGGCGGTGAGGCGGTGGGCCAGGAACGCCGCCGGGCGGATCAACGGGTCCGGGAGGTCCGCCGTCAGCGCGTGGCGTACGGCGGTGGGGGGGATCTCGCGTTCCAGCCAGGCGGCGACACCCGGGGCGAGGTGTTCGGTGTCCGTGGCGGACAGGAGGAGGCGGGGGTCGTGGCGGCGCAGGCCGGCGAGGACGTCGACGGCCGCCCGGAGCAGGTCCGGCGCGGGGATCGCGGGTCGTGGTACGGCGGGGAGGCTCTTGCGGCGCGGTGGCTTCTCCTCGGGCGTGCGCCGGGCGGGCCGGGGGGAGGCGGTTTCCCGGGCGGCGCGGTGGCCGGGCCGGTTGCAGGAGACCGTGCGGGTGACGATCCGGCCCGTGGCGACGCGCTCGCGGGTGCGTCGCAGGTAGCCGTGGTGTTCCAGTTCGCGCAGGGCCGCGGCGATGCGGGTCGGGCCCTCGGGGAAGCGGGCCGAGAGGGACTTGATGTCGACCGCGGTGCCGGGGCGGACGGACTGGATGTAGCAGCCGAGGCCGATGGCGAGCAGGGACAGCTCACGGTGCTGGGCCAGGTGGTTGCCGATCACCGTGAAGTTCTCGGTGTGCCGCACGTGTTCGTGGGTCACACCTGCGGAAGGCCGCCCGAGAGGGTGGTTTACGTCCCTGGCACGGGACGCGGCGGGCATGTGCACGTTAGGATTTTCGGTGTCCATCGGGAAGGTCCTGCTTCCTCGGTGGTCAGGCCCTCGCACTGGGATGCCAGTCCCGGCGAGGGCCGTCGCATGTCTGGAGTTGGGTCGCACTGAGCGTAAGCCAGACAACCGGTCCCAAATCCAGCCCAGTTGGGCATATTCACTCGCGGGAGTGAGTTCGCCCGGCGGGAGGGAGGGGTGGGGCTTGGTCGGGTGCTTTGTCCTCAGTGGGTGGTTCATGGGGAGCGCAGGTCGCACCGGAGACTGGACTTCGAGGCTCCGGTGACCTCTGCGCCGAGAGGGCGAGTTCGGCCCAGACCGTCTTGCGGGGCGGCGGGCCCTGGATCACCCCCCAGCGGTCGGCGAGCGCGGCCACGAGGGCCATGCCCCGGCCTGCCTCGTCGGCCGGGCCCGCGTCGTGGAGTTGCGGGCTCCGGTCACCGCGTGTGTCGGTCACCTCGATGCGGAGGTTCCCGCCGACGGCGTGAAGCAGGAGCTGGAAGTTCCGGCCCGGTACGCGTCCGTGCGTGGCGGCGTTGTTCGCCAGCTCGGCGACGACCAGCGCGGCCGGGTCCAACGGCAGGCCCCAGGCGCGTAGTTGTTCCGTGGCCAGCAGGCGGGCCAGGCGGGCGCCCCGGCGGGTCGGCGACAGCAGCACGCAGAACTGGGGGGCGGGGCTGTCGGATGGGACGAGTTTCGGATTCACGTCACAGAGCGTGGCCGAATATGCGTACCGTGAGGAGTAATTGCACGGTTGCGTACGGTGATCGTCCGCGCGTTGTCCGGCGCTGTCCGGGCTTGTCGGGCGGGTGCGTACGGGTAGGGCGTGGCTGGTACGAAGCGGTACGACGGAGGGGTGCGGGCATGTCGGTGGACGGCGAGGTACGGCTCAGGACGGAGGCGGACGAGCCGGGGTGGGAGGTGGATCCGGACGACGAGTGGGGCGTGGCCGTAGTCGCGACGGTGGGACGGCAGTTGAAGCTGCGACGCGAGGCCGTCGGCATGCGTGCGCCCGACTTCGGCAAGGCCGTGGGGTACGGCGAGGACCTGGTCTACAAGATCGAGAGCGGCAAGCGGATTCCCCGGCCGGAGTATCTGGACAAGGCGGACGAACTGCTGGACGCGGGTGGGCTGCTCGCCGCGATGAAGGAGGACGTGGCGAAGGTCCGGTATCCGAAGAAGGTGCGGGACCTGGCGCAGGTGGAAGCGCGGGCGGTCGAGATCGGGGTGTACGTGTGCCACAGCATTAGTGGGCTGTTGCAGACGCCTGGACATGCCAGGGCGGCTTTTGAATCACGGCAACCGCCCTATTCAGAAGAAGAGGTAGAGCGGATGGTCGCTGCTCGCGTGGCCCGGCAATCGATCTTCGATCGCGACCCCGCTCCTGCACTCAGCTTTGTCCTGGAAGAGGCGCCTCTCCGTCGGCCGCTCGGCGGCACAATGGTGTGGCGGCAGCAGCTCGAACGTCTGTTGCAGGTGGGGCGGATGCGTAACGTCGCACTCCAGGTGATGCCGACGCATCGTGAGACCCATCCAGGCCTGGACGGCAAGATCGAGGTGTTGAAGTTCGAGGACGGTACGGCTGTGGGGCGATCTGATGGCGCGTTCAACGGGCGGCCGATCTCCGATCCGAGGCAGCTCCGCATCCTTGAGCTGCGGTATGGCACCATCCGGGCGCAGGCCCTCCCGCCGGGGGAGTCGCTGGCCTTCATCGAGCAACTGCTGGGAGAGACATGAGTCGCAAGGCTTCCGCCGGGGATGCCTCCGAGCTGGCGTGGTTCAAGAGCAGCTACAGCGATGGCAACGAGGGCGACTCCTGCGTGGAAGTCGCCGCCACCCCCGGCACCGTCCACGTCCGTGATTCCAAGTACCGCGATGCAAGCCCCCGGCTTGCGCTGGCGCCGGAGGCGTGGGCGGGCTTCGTGGCCTACGCGTCCGGGAGCTGAGCCGTCAATGACATGCCCCGCACCTGGTGGTCACCGGGGGCGGGGCATGCCGTACTGGGTCGGAACAAGGCGCCGGGCCGACCGGGAGCGGAGTTGATCACTCCGGTCGTGCGTCGGCCGAGCGTGAGCCTACGAAGCCAGGTCGTCCTCGGTGAACAGGTCCTCCGCCCGCTCTACCGTGACGGAGCGGTCGAGCCAGGTGTTGACGCGGTCGAGGTCGGTGCAGCCGATGATGCGGTCGCGGACGTCGTCCGGGACGGGGAGGCCCCGTACTTCGAGGACGCGCAGGATGCCCTTGGCTTCCCCCCTGGCTTCCCCCCTGGCTTCGCCCTCGGCCACACCCTCCAGGTACTTCTCCTCGAACATCGTGCCGCGCCCCGGGAAGTGGGTGATGACGTCTCGCATCAACTTCCTCCAGTTCTCCTTGGTCGGGGTGGAGTCCAGGCCGACTTCCACCACCTCGATCCAGTACCTCGTGATGTCCGGCTCGAAGGACATGAGTCCGCGGGCAACCGTCTCCAGTATGGCGGCTGCCCCGCGGCTTTCGCTGTGAACGATGGCTGAGAGCACCGCCAGTGCTTCACTCGTTCGGGTGTCCGGCCCGGCTGCGGACGTCCGGGTCAGCGGGCCACGAACTGGGTGAGGATCGCCTGGACCTCGTAGATGTCGACGCCCTTGGTGAAGGTCTTCTGGATCGGGGCCGCGCCGCCGGACAGCCAGATCTTCAGCTCGGCGTCGAGGTCGAACGTGCCGGCCGTCTCCACCGCGAAGTGCGTGATGCTGCGGTACGGGATGGAGTGGTACTCGGTCTTCTTGCCGGTGATGCCCTGCTTGTCGACCAGGATCAGACGCCGGTCGGTGAACAGGATGGTGTCGCGGATCAGCAGGTAGGCGGCGTGGACCTGCTCACCGTGGCCGAGCAGGCGCGCGTACTCCTGCTGCGCCTGGCCCGGGTCGATGCTGTGCGCGTTGCCGAACAGTGCCATGGATGATTCCCCCCACGCGGTACGAAAGCGTGCGCCGTGCCGGGCTCCCCGCCCGGCACCGGCGCACATGATCTTTGCAATGTACACGGCGGGCCGGGAGGGTCGGGCTGCTCGTCCGGACTGTTGCCGACCTGGAGAAAACCGGCGTCACCGCGGGCGTCGCGGGCAGGCCTACTCCGGTTCGCCGCCGAAACGCTCCTTGTACGCGGTCAGGTCGTCGTCCGTGAGCTTGGCGAACAGGACCGGCGGGACCGTGAAGGGGGTGCCGGGCGGGACGGACGTCAGGGAGCGGGCCTCCTCCGGGGTGACCCAGGGCGCCGTGTCGTCCGGCAGGGTGAAGGCCGTGCGCATCACCGATGCCGAGGACGGGATGAAGGGCTCCGAGACGACCGCGTAGAGGTGGATCAGGTTCATCGCCGTCCGCAGGGTCAGGGCGGCGGCGTCCTTGTCCGTCTTGATCTCCAGCCAGGGCGCCTTCTCCTCCAGGTAGGAGTTGCCCGCCGACCACAGGGCGCGCAGGGCCGACGCCGCCTTGCGGAACTGGAGGGCCTCCATCTGGGCCTCGTACTCCGAGAGCAGACGGGCGATTTCCTCGCCGAGGCGGGTCTCCGCCTCGCCGGGGGTACCGCCCGCCGGAGCCTCCTCGCCGAAGCGCTTCTTCGAGAAGGACAGGACGCGGTTGACGAAGTTGCCCAGGGTGTCGGCCAGGTCCTTGTTGACCGTGGCCGTGAAGTGCTCCCAGGTGAAGGACGAGTCGTCCGACTCCGGGGCGTTGGCGATCAGGAAGTAGCGCCAGTAGTCGGCGGGGAGGATGTCGAGGGCCTGGTCCGTGAAGACGCCCCGCTTCTGGCTGGTGGAGAACTTTCCGCCGTAGTACGTCAGCCAGTTGAACGCCTTGACGTAGTCGACCTTCTTCCACGGCTCGCGCACGCCCAGCTGCGTGGCCGGGAACATCACCGTGTGGAAGGGGACGTTGTCCTTCGCCATGAACTCCGTGTAGCGGACCGGGCTGTCGCCGGCGTCCGCCTCGTACCACCAGGACTTCCAGTCCCTGTTCTCCGGGTCCTGGTCCGCCCACTCCTTCGTCGCGCCGATGTACTCGATCGGCGCGTCGAACCACACGTAGAAGACCTTGCCCTCGGCCGCCAGGTCCGGCCAGGTGTCCGCCGGGACCGGGACGCCCCAGTCGAGGTCACGGGTGATCGCACGGTCGTGCAGGCCCTCGGTCAGCCACTTGCGGGCGATCGACGCGGCCAGGTGCGGCCACTCCTGCTCATGGGCGGCCACCCACTCCTCGACCTCGTGCTGCAGCTTGGACTGGAGGAGGAAAAGGTGCTTCGTTTCCCGCACCTCCAGGTCCGTGGAACCGGAGATCGCGCTGCGCGGGTCCACCAGGTCCGTCGGGTCCAGGACACGGGTGCAGTTCTCGCACTGGTCGCCGCGGGCCTTGTCGTAGCCGCAGTGCGGGCACGTGCCCTCGACGTAGCGGTCCGGGAGGAAGCGGCCGTCGGCGGGGCTGTAGACCTGGCGGATGGCGCGCTCTTCGATGAACCCGTTCTCCTGGAGCTTGCGGGCGAAGTGCTGGGTGATCTCGACGTTCTGCGGGGAGGAGCTGCGGCCGAAGTAGTCGAAGGCCAGCGCGAAGCCGTCGTACACCGCCTTCTGCGCGTCGTGCGCCTGCGCGCAGAAGACGTCCACCGGGAGGCCCTGCTCCTTGGCCGCCAGTTCCGCCGGGGTGCCGTGCTCGTCCGTCGCGCAGATGTACAGGACGTCGTGGCCGCGCAGGCGCAGATACCGCGAGTACACGTCCGCCGGGAGCATGGACCCCACCATGTTGCCCAGGTGCTTGATCCCGTTGATGTAGGGAAGGGCGCTGGTGATGAGGTGTCGAGCCATGGCGTGGCTGCTCCCGAGTCGGTTGTTTACGAACCTTGAAATCGTAGCCGAGATGGGTGGGCCGCCCGTCTTCCCATGTGCGGGGCGGAAGGCGGGCGGCCCGGGAGTGACTGGTGCCCGGTGCCCTGGAGAGGGGCGGGCGGGCTGCGATCAGGGGTTATGGGCGCACGAGCTTTGTGTGGACGTTACGGACATCGCAGACGTCACGGGCGCCAGGATGCCAGTACTGCCTCGTACAGCTCCTTGTCGGTGAGCTCCAGCGGGGTCTCGCCGGCGAGGAAGTACGCCGTGTTCGGGGTCTTCAGCTTGCGGAGGTAGTCGAAGGCCTTGTTGTCCGGGTCACCGAAGGCCACGAAGGAGAAGAAGACGGACGGGTGGCTCTTGGCCGCGGCCGTGAGGGCCTGGGTGGCGGGAGTCTTCGCGTCGGGGGCGCCGTCCGTCTGGAAGATCACCAGGGCCGGGGTGCCCGTGGCGGTCTTGTCGTGCGTGGCGAGGACCTCCTCGACGGCGACGTGGTAGCTGGTGCGGCCCATGCGGCCGAGCTCCGCGTGCAGCGTGTCGATCTTGTTCTCGTGGTCGGGGAGGGTCAGCTCGCCGGTGCCGTCCACGTCCGTGGAGAAGAAGGTGACGTGGACCTTCGCGTCGAGGCCGCTCGGGTCGAGGTGGGCCGCCAGGGCCAGGGTCTGCTCGGCGAGCGCCTGCGCGGAGCCGTCCTTGTAGTACGGGCGCATGGAAGCGGAGCGGTCGAGGACGAGGTAGACCTTGGCGCGGGCGCCGGTGAGGTCGCCGGCCGCGAGGGTGGTGGCTGCGGCGGCGTAGGCGGTGGTGAGGGTGGAGGGGAGGCCGGCGGGGGGCTTCGACTTGGCCTTGGGGCCGGACTTGGCCTTGACGCCGGACTTGGCCTTGGCGCCAGTTTTCGGTTTGGCGGCAGCCTTGGGCTTGGCGGCGGCCTTGGGCTCGGCGTCAGCCTTGGGCTGGGCTTCCGGCAGCTCGGCCTCGGCTTCGCCGTCGGCCTCGTCCGTGTTCCCAACCGCACCACCAGTGCGGGTGACGTCGTCGGGTGCCGGTGGCCCCTGGGGGGCGTCCTCGCCGTCGGCGGGCGCGGGGCCGGTGGCCTCCGGGGCGGCCTCCGGAGTGACCCGGGCCGGCTCGGTCTCCGCGGGCTCGGCTTCCGCTTCCGGGTCGGCCTGCGTCGGCGCGTCGGCCTCCGGCTCGTCAGAGGGGGCGGGGGCGGCCGGCTCCTGCGCCGCGGCCGGCTCCTGCGCCGGCTCCGAAACCGCTTCCGGGTCCGGGGTCGCTTCCGGCTCCGGGTCCTGGGTCGCGTCGGCCACCGGGGCCGCGGGCTCGGACGTCTCCTCGGCCTCGGCCACCGGCTTCTCGGCCTCGGCCACCGGCTCGTCGGCCTGCGGAGTCTCTGCCGTCGCGGGTGCCTCCGGCTCGCTGACCTTTTCCGCGGCCTGGGCGTCGGCAGCAGAGGGGTCCTCCGCAGCCGGGGTCTCGTCCGCCTCCGGGGCCTCGGCCTCGTCGGCGTCCTCCACCACGGCGGCCGTCTCAGGCTCGGACGTCTCCTTGGCCTCGGGGGCCGGCTTGGCCTCGGGGAGGTCCTCAGCGCCGGGGGCGTTCTCCGCCACCGGCGTTTCGTCGGCCACCGGCTCCTCGGCCGGCGACGCTTCCTCCGTCGCCGGTTCCCCGGGCTGCGAGGCGTCCTCGGCCGCCGGGGTGTCCTCTGCAACCGGCGCGTCCTCCACGACCGGCGTTTCGTCGGCCACCGAGTCCTCTGCGGGCGAGGCGTCCTCCGCGACCGGCGTTTCGTCGGCCACCGGCGCGTCCTCCGTCGACTTCGCCGGTGCAGGCACCGTCACGTTGTCGAAGGCCGCCGCGACCAGGTCGTGGCCGATCGGGGGCGAGTCCGTGGAGGCCGTGGAGCCCGTGGAGCCCGTGCGGGCGGACGACTGGGGTGGAATCTTGGGTTCCGGGGCGGTGGCCTCGGATTTCGAGGCCGCGGCCGACGACTCCGCAGCCGTGGTCGTGGACCCGGATGCCGTCGGGTCCGTGGTCGCCGAGTGTGACCTCGTCGGTGTCGGATTCGAGGGTGTCGCCTCCGGCGCAGCACCCTCCGCCTCGGTGGTCCGTGCTTTGCGTGACCGGCCGAACGCGTTCCGCAGGAGAGTGAGAATGCCCATGTGCGCAACCCTTCGCGTGAGTTGATGCCGTCAATCCCTGGCCAGGACGGACACGTAAGGTTAGCGGCCTTCCGCGGTGATCTTCGGTTGGGCCCGGGGTGCGGAGGACGTCGTGTCAAGGGTTCGGTTTCAGCCTCTTTCCCGGCCCAGGGCCGGGTCCGCCCAAGTCGCCCATGGACGCCCCTGGTTCACCCGTCGTTCACTCCGCCGTCCGGCTGCCGCACGTATGTGCCCCTACGGTCGCGCTGACACCGAGGAATCCCAGGGAGTACACAGTGCGCAAGCTGCTGCCGTTGATCGGAACGCCGTCCGGTTCTCATCCCGGCGGCCGGTCCGCCATGACCTGTCGTTTCCGGTGCGGGGACGCCTGCTTCCACGAGGTGCCCAACACCAGCGGCAACGAGTACGCCGGTGACGTCATCGCCGGCGCGCTCAGCCGCCGCTCGGTGATGCGGGCCGCCGCCGTCGTCACGGTCGCCGGGGCCGGTGCGGCCGGTGTCGCCGCCGCCCCGCAGGCCTCCGCCGTCCCGCAGGCCTCCGCCGCCTCTGGGGCATCCGCCGGCGCCACCTTCCGTGGCGACCGTGCCGCCCGCGGCCTCCGCTTCTCGCCCGTCGCGCCGAACACCGCCGACGCCGTCGTCGTCCCCGGGGGCTACGGCCAGAACGTCGTGATCCGCTGGGGCGAGCCGATCCTGCGCGGTGCGCCCGCCTTCGACCCGGAGAGGCAGACCGCGAGGGCACAGGCCGGACAGTTCGGGTACAACAACGACTTCCTCGCCCTGCTGCCGCTGCCCGGTGAGCGCGACCGGCAGTTGCTCGTCGCCAATCACGAGTACACCGACGAGATGCTGATGTTCCGGGGGTACGACCCCGAGAATCCGACCCGGGAGCAGGTCGAGATCGCCTGGGCCGCCCACGGGCTGTCCGCCGTCGTCGTCGAGGAGGACCGGAGGAGCGGGAGGCTGAGCGCCGTTCCCCGGCATCCCCTCAACCGGCGCGTCACCGCCACCACCGAGTTCCGGCTCACCGGCCCGGCCGCCGGGTCCGGCCTGCTGAAGACCTCCGCCGACCCGACCGGCACCAAGGTGTACGGCACCCTGAACAACTGCTCCGGCGGCACCACCCCCTGGGGCACCACGCTGCACGGCGAGGAGAACTTCAACCAGTACTTCGCCCACGGCAGCCGGGACACCGACAAGCGGTACGGCATCGGGACAGGGGCGACCGAGCGCAAGTGGGAGCGCTTCGACAAGCGGTTCGACATCGCTCAGGACCCCAACGAGGTGCACCGCTTCGGGTACGTCGTCGAATTCGATCCGTACGACCCCGGCTCCACTCCTCGTAAGCACACCGCTCTCGGGCGGTTCAAGCACGAGGCCGCGACCGTGCGGCTCACCGAGGACGGGCGGCCGGTCGTGTACTCCGGTGACGACGAGCGGTTCGACTACTTCTACAAGTTCGTCGGCAGCAAGCGGATGCGGAAGGGGTCCTCGCGTGCCGTGCGCGAGCACAACCTGTCGCTGCTGGACGAGGGCACGCTGTACGTCGCCAGGCTGACCGGGGACTCCCCGGCCACCGACATCGACGGCTCGGGCAGGCTCCCGGCCGACGGTGAGTTCGACGGCAGCGGCGAGTGGATTCCGCTGGCCACCGCGACCGCCCACGGCGCCGTCTCGCACGTCGAGGGCATGTCCGCCGACGAGGTGTTCGTGTTCACCCGCCTCGCCGGTGACAAGGCCGGCGCCACGAAGATGGACCGCCCCGAGGACATCGAGCCCAGCCCGGTCACCGGCAAGGTGTACGTCGCGCTCACCAACAACACGAACCGGGGGAAGGCCGGCTACGCCGCCGCCGACGAGGCCAACCCGCGCAACGGCAACAAGCACGGCCACGTCCTGGAGCTCACCGAGCGGGGGAACCGTGCCGACGCCACCCGGTTCGCCTGGTCGCTGTTCCTGGTCGCGGGCGACCCGGCCGACCCGGCGACGTACTTCGCCGGTTTCCCGAAGGACGAGGTCAGCCCGATCTCCTGCCCGGACAACGTGGCCTTCGACCCGTACGGCAACCTGTGGATCTCCACCGACGGCTCTCAGCTCGGCTCGCACGACGGCCTGTTCGGTGTCGCCACGCGCGGCGCGAGGCGCGGTGAGCTGAAGCAGTTCCTGACCGTGCCGAACGGCGCCGAGACCTGCGGCCCGCTCGTCCAGGACCGCCGCGTCCTGGTCTCCGTGCAGCACCCGGGCGAGGTCGACGGCGCCACCGTCGAGCAGCCCGCGAGTACCTGGCCCGACGGGCCGGGCTCGTATGTCCGCCCGGCCGTCGTCGCGGTGTGGCGCGAGGACGGCACCGACATCGGCGTATGACTGGCCGCTGGCCGCTGGCCGCTGAGCGCTGATCGCCGACCGTCTGCCGCTGACCGCCTGCCGCATCGCCGGCGGGTGAGGGCCTTCGGAAGGCCTTCGGTGATGCCTTCGGTGAGGGCCGTCGGTGGTGGCTGTCGGCGGTGACCTTCCGCGGTGGCCGGAAAGGGGTCAGGGGAGGGGGCAGGGGAGGGCTGGGACCGGCGGGCGGATGTCATCGCCTTCCAGCCACTCCCGGTAGGCGGGTGCCTGCCGCGCCACCTCCCAGTACGCCTCCTCCAGCGCGGGCAGCACGCCGTCCAGCTGGGTCTCCGTACGGGCCGCGAGCAGCAGTCGTACGCCGAGCGGGTCGCCACGCAGACGGCGTACGGCCATGTCGGCGCGGGGTTGGCAGGACGGCTGGCACACGGTGACGACCTCGCCGGTCGCGACCAGCGCGGACGCCGTGTGGTAGTCGCCGGACAGCACCGGCGGGTTGACTCCCGCCGCCCGGAACATGCGGTGCACGGCGTCCCATTCGCCGTCCACGCTCGGGTCGATCATCCACCGGTCCGTGGCCAGATCCCGCACCTCCACCACCGGCTTCACGGTGGCCGGATGGTCGGCCGGCAGCGACACGAACTGCGGCTCGCGTTCGACGAGGACGCGCACCCGCAGCTCCGGGGGCAGCCGCAGCGGACAGCCCTCGACCTCGTGCACGAAGGCGACGTCCAACTGCCCGTCGGCGACCATCCGCAGCAGCGTGTTCGCGGAGAGGTCCATGTGCAGGGTGGGTTCCTGGCCGTGGCCGCGCAGCCGGCGCAGCCAGCCCGCCAGCGCCTTGCTGGCCGTCGAACCGACACGCAGGCAGGGTCCGCCCGCGGCGGCGGCCCGCGCCTCCGTCACCAGGGACCGCAGTTCGGCCACCAAGGGCCGGGCGCGGCCCAGCACCAGCCGGCCGAGCGTCGTCGGACGGCAGCCGGCGCGGGTGCGCAGGAACAGCGGCCCGCCGAGCTCCTGCTCGATGCGGCGCAGTTGCGTGCTCAGCGACGGCTGTGCCACGCCGAGTTGGCGGGCGGCGCGGTGCAGACTGCCGGTGTCGGCTATGGCGCACAGCGCCCGCAGGTGCCTCACCTCGAGCTCCATGGCGCGGAGCGTAAAGCGGAAGTCCGTGTTTCACCAGACGCACAAACCCCTGCCGACAGCGGCGAACCGGGCGATCACGGGAAAGGTGATAGGGCCGCCCTATCACCTTTTGCCATCATCACAGCGGCCGCACAGGACCGCAGACTCCTGGTGACGACTTCACCCCCACCGCCCCCCCACCGCAGGAGTCTCGATGAGCATACGTATGTCCTCCTCCCTGGTCGCTCGCACCGCGGCGGTCACCATCGGTCTCTCCGTCGCCGCTCTCGGCATGTCGGTCCCCGCGTCCGCCGCGCCCGCTCCCACCCCGAAGCCCTACGCCGGCTCCGCCGAAGAGGCCGCGGCCAACAAGGCGTTCTTCGAGGCGGTCATGAAGTCCGTCGCCGAGAAGCGTGCCGCGAACCCGACGAGCACCGCGGCCGTCACGGTCTACTACAACGCCGCCAACGCCCCGTCGTTCCGTTCGCAGATCTCGAGCTCCGCCTCGATCTGGAACAGCTCGGTCTCCAACGTCAGGCTGGCCGCCACCAGCGGCAGCGCCGACTTCAACTACTACGAGGGCAACGACTCGCGTGGCTCGTACGCCTCGACCGACGGTCACGGCGGCGGCTACATCTTCCTGGACTACGCGCAGAACCAGCAGTACAACTCAACCCGTGTCACCGCCCACGAGACCGGCCACGTGCTCGGCCTGCCGGACCACTACTCGGGTCCGTGCAGCGAGCTGATGTCCGGCGGCGGCCCGGGCACCTCCTGCACCAACGCCTACCCGAACTCCACCGAGCGGTCCCGCGTCAACCAGCTGTGGGCGAACGGCTTCTCCGCGGCCCTCGACAAGGCGCTGCAGAAGAGCGACGCCCGCTAGGGCAGGCGCCGACACGCGCGACACTTCCCTGTTCCATCCGCGGCAGCGGCGTCCCCGAGGGGGCGCCGCTGTCCGGCGTTCCGGCGCCGGCCGGCCGGGCCGCGCCGCGCGGGCCGGTGCCGGCGCCGGTGCCCCCGTTCTCGTCGGTCAAGGACGGGCCGGGGGTGCCGAGGGTTGCCGGAGCCCGCGGCGGCGGGCGTATCTACCCGTCAGCCACGAGGCCGCGGCCACCGTCAGACCCACGGCGACCAGCAGCCACGACGCCGTGCGCAGGGTCGTCGTGAGGGCGTCGTAGACCGCTCCCGCGGCCGGGCGCCGCAGCTCGTCGGAGAGGTCGGCGACCGTGAGGCTGCGGCCGATCGCGACGGCGAGGGCGAGCAGCGCGCCGCCGAGGGCCGTGCCGAGTCCGGTCGCGGTGACCGCGCGGCGGCGGCACGCGGCGACGGCGATCCCGGCCAGCGCGAAGACGACCGCGCCGAGCGGCAGCCAGAACGCGGCGAAGTCCAGCACGTGGTACCCCTTCCGCAACCGGTCCACCTCGTCGGCCGGCAGCACGGCGACCGCGGTGTGCTCGACCGGGATGCGCTGCGCCAACGTCAGGTGGCGGGAGGCGAGCTGTGCCTTGACGCGGGCGGCGACGGGTGCCAGGTCGACGGTGACCGCGCGGTGGGCGGCGCGGTCGTCGCGCAGGGCGCGCAGCACCGCGTCGTGCACGATCCGGTTCGTGGCGTTCCAGGCCATGCGGTAGGTGTCGGTGCCGGTGAAGGAACGCACCGCGTCGTGTACGAACGGGCCGACCGCGCTGTGCGCCGGGCCGGCGTCGACCTGGGCGAGGATGCCGTCCCCGACGGTTTCCGCGACCGCGCCGCGCACGTCCGGGTCCGAGGCCAGCGGCGCCATCGTGGCGACGTACCGTCCGGTGTCGGCCAGTCCGTACGCCGCCCACGCCGCGAGCGTCCCGAACGGCACGAGCAGGCACGCGAGCGCGATCAGGACGGTCGACAGGGCGCCTCGGAGGCCGCGGGGGTGAGGGCCGCGCGGTGGACGGGAGCGGGGGAGGCGGGGGTGCACCCTCTCAGGCAACGCCAGGGCGGCGGGCGCGGCTACCGGGAGACCGGCAGATGGCCGCACGTCCACGCCGAACGGGCGGTCCGGCCCTCCCTTCGCCCCGGCCCCAGGGAACACCCGTCGGGCGAGGTCCCCGTCGCAGGTTCACGGTTCCCGTCGGCGGCGAGCCCCTGGAGGACGGCCCACCTCAGCCCGTGCGATGCCCTTCCGCGTCCTCGTGCGTGTAGAAGCGGTAGAACAGCACGAGGAAGAAGGCCACCGCGACGATCAGACCGAGGCCGGTCGCGCGCAGCCAGGTCGAGTCGGTCTGGCCGACGAGGAAGCCGACGGCGGCCCCGGCGAGGGCCGCCCAGAGCAGCGCGTGCGGTTCGCGCTTCAGGCGCGGGGCGAGGGTGCGCACGGCGATGTACAGGGTCATGAACACGATGGCCGTCACGAAGCCGAACAGCACGTTCCAGCCGGTGAGGGGTCCGCCGCTGCGCCGGTTGGCCGCGGCCCAGTAGCCGAAGAGCAGGCCGAGCACCAGGGGCAACGCCCACTTCACGGCCTTGTGGGTTCCCGGCCCGAAGATCTCGGTCGACCGGGTCGCGGTGGTCGGCGTGGCCGGGGCGGCCCGGACGGCTTTCCCGCCCGTCCCGCCCGACGCGGGAGCGGCGTGAGTCATGAGAGCACTCCTCTCTCCTCACCCCCGCCTCCCAGCGGACACCTGGCGCAGGTCGTCGGCAAGTCGGTGGCCGTACGGGTGCGGAGCCTCCGCCGGATCCCATCCCTGCGGTACGTCGGCGGCCGTACCTTCGACGGGCCTTCGCCGAAACCCTGGTGCGCCGGTGGCCGGAGCGGTGCGGGACCCTCCGTCGAACCCGTGGCACGTCGGTGACCGTACGGGTGCGGGACCACCGGGCGGGAGGGGATGCGGGGCGGCCCGGCGCGTGTTTCGCTGGGGCCGTGAGCGACGGCGGAGCCCAGCGCACGCGCCACCGGGCCCAGCGGGCCGGGCGCCGGGACGCCCTGCAACGACAGTCGCTGCTCAGGGTGCGCGGCCGGAGCGTGGCATGGGTGCCGCCGCTGGTGCTGCTCGTGCTGATCACCGCGATCGACCTCGCCACGCCCGGCAGCTTCCGCATCATGACCTGGATCGTGCTGGTGCCGGGCACCGCCGCCGCGCTCTGCCGGGTGTGGACGACGGCCGCGTTCGCGCTGCTGTCGGTGGCGAGCTACGTCCTGGTCGACGGGGCCTGGCCCAACGAGTACCAGGCGGGACTGGCCGACTTCGTCCTCGTCGCGATCGGCGGCGCCCTCGCCACGCTGGCCTGCGAGGTCCGGCTGCGCGGCGAACGCCGCATGATCCACATGCGGGACATCGCCGACACCACCCGCCGCACCGTGCTGCGCCCGATGCCGCCGCGCTGGGGCGGTCTGGAGCACGCGGCGGTCTATCTCGCCGCGGACACCGACGCCCGCGTCGGCGGCGACTTTTACGACATCCAGCCCGGCCCGCACGGCACGCGTGTGCTGGTGGGCGACGTGCAGGGCAAGGGGCTTGGCGCGGTGGAGGCTGCGGCGGCGCTGCTCGGCACGTTCCGTGAGATCGCCTACCACGAGCCGCGCCTCGCGACGGTCGCGGAACATCTGGAGACCCGTATGCGTCGGCACCAGCAGCACCTGAGGGACCTCGGACGGCAGGACGCGGACCGGTTCGCCACGGCCGTGCTGCTCGGCTTCCCGCCGGGAGAGGCCGACGAGAACGTGGTGGAGGCCGTCGTGTTCGGCCACGAACCCCCGCTCGCGGTCGGCCCCGGCGGCGTGCACTCCCTGCCGGGATACGACGCGCTGCCGCTCGGCCTCGCCGAACTGGCAGCCGACGACGCCGAAGCGGGGCCCCGGGGCGGGGACGTCACCACTTCACCGGTCCCTGGCGCCACCGTGCCGGTCCCTGGCGCCACCGCGCCGGTCCCTGTCACCAACTCACCGGATTCCCCCACCACCGTGCCGGGCCCCGCCTCTGCCTCACCCGGCCGAGCCAGGGTGCCACCGGGCCCGGCATCCACCTCACCGGGCCCTGCCACCACCGCAGGCCCTCCCCCCGCCTCACCGGCCCCGGCGTCCACCCCACCGGGCCCCGTCATCACCGCCCCGGACCTCGCCCCGGGCCCCGCCCCGGCCGCCGCGTCCGTGCCCGCCCCGCCCGGGGCAGCCGCTCCGCCCGCCCTGCCCGCTCCGCCGGCCCCGCCCGTGCACCGCGTGCCGATCGCTCCGGACGAGACGCTGCTGCTGTTCACCGACGGAGTGACCGAGGCCCGCGACCGCCAAGGCGTCTTCTACCCGCTTCAGGAGAAGGTGGCGCGGGCCGTCGCCGCCGATCCCGGGGTGGCCGACCCGCACCGTCTGGTGGCACTGGTCCGCGACGGCACCCTGCGGCACACCCGCGGTCACCTCGACGACGACACCACGGTGTTCGCGGTGCGCAGGGCGCCCGGCGCGGGCTCCGAAGGAGGACGTTTGCAGGCCTGAGCCCCCGGCCACGACCGCAGCGGTTACCGTGCTGACGTACGTGATCGACAGGGGGAGGGGACGATGCCCGCAACCGTGCTGCTGCTCGCGGCCTCGCCGGTGGGCCGGGGACGACTGGTGGACGCCGCGTCCGTGCTGCCCGTCCTCGCGGCCGTCCCACCCGCTGTGCTGTCCGGCGCGGACACCGCGAACGTCGTCGAACTCGCCGACCCGCTGGAGCCGCAGGCCGTTCTGACCAGGCTGCGCGCCGCCGCCACGGCGCCCGGCGCGCTCACCGTGTACGTCGTCGGGCAGCTCCAGCTCGACCGCCGACAGCGGCTCCCCCATCTGGCGCTGGCCCGCACCACCGCGTCGACCGTCCGCTACACCGCGCTGCCCTGGCACTGGATCCGTGAGGAGCTGCGGCTGCGCCCGGCCGGCACGTCGACGCTGCTGCTCGACCTGCACGCGGACACCGAGAGCTGGGAGTGGTTGCGGGCCAATCCGCTGGACTGCGGCCGGAACAACGCCGTCTACGGCCGCATCGCCCCGCCCCCGTCCCGGCGCGCGGTGGCGCAGCCCGCGTACATGAAGGCCGTGGCGACGATTCTGCGCAGTGGGGTCCGGCCGCCGCTCGACCTGCTGCACCAGCAGGCGCTCACCCGCACGGCGTCCGAGAGCGGGGGCGCCGACCTGGTGCTGACCACTCCGGGGCCGGCACCCGGCGACCCGCACGCCGCGATCAGTGCCGCGGTACGCGCCGGCCGGCACGGCGACGCCGACGCGCTTGCCGCCCGGCACGAGCAGACCGCCCGGCAGACCCACGGCCCCGGGTCCGAGGAGGCGCTGCACTGGGCCGAAGTGCGGGCGGACCTCGCGATGTTCGCCGGGGACGCCGCCCGCAGCTGCCGCACCTGGATGGCGATCGCGTCGGCGCGGCTGACGGCGGGGCAGACCCCGGACGCGCCCGCCGTGGAGTCGGCGGTGGACCGGGCCCACCACCAGTGGGGGCAGGTCAAGGACGTGGCGTCCGCCCGGCAACTGGGCGAGGAGCTGGCCGGTCTGCGCGGCCGGGTCCCCGGTCGGCGCGAGGGCGCGCTGGATCACGTACGGCAGCAGCTGAGTCAGCTCCAGGGGCAGGGCTGACACGGTCGGCACGGGCATCCGGTGACGGATCTCGTACGGGGCTCGGCGACGGCAGGGGACACCACGGTGTTTCACGTGAAACACCGCCAGTTGCGGCGAGGTGACTACCAGTCGTCAACCGGCACTGGGCCGACTGCCGCGGAAGATCCGCCGGGAGGGGCACCGGTGCGGGGCGACCTCGCGCCTGACGCGGCCCCGAATCACCCGAATGGCGGCGTTCACCGAGGTCCGCCGGCTGGACGGCTGTTATCCACGTAGCAGGGGGAAGTCGCCACCAACCGAAGGAAGGGTTGCCTCATGGCCACCACCCTTGCCATCGACTTCACCCAGGGACTCAACGACGCCTGGTCGAAGATCGCCACATTCGTGCCGAAGCTGATCGGCTTCCTCGTCGTCCTGGTCATCGGCTGGTTCATCGCGAAGATGATCACGAAGGTCCTGGACCGGGTGCTGCGCAAGGTCGGCTGTGAGCGGCTGTCGGAGCGGGCCGGTACGTCGCGGATGTTGGAGAACTCCACGTACGACCTGACCGGCATCATCTCGAAGATCGTGTACTTCGCGCTGATGCTGATCGTCATCCAGATGGCCCTGGGCGTCTTCGGCGCCAACCCGGTGAGCACGATGATCAACAACATCGTCAGCTGGCTGCCGCGCGGCATCGTCGCCGTCGTCCTCGTCGTCGTCGCCATGGCCATCGCGAACATGGTCCGCTCGATCGTCCAGGGCGCGCTGTCGTCCGCGTCGTACGGCAACACCGTCGCCACGGGCGTGTGGGGCGCGATCGTCGCCCTCGGTGTGATCGCCGCCCTCGGCCAGGCCGGCATCGCGGAGAACGTCGTCCAGTCGCTGCTGGTCGCGGCGCTCGCCACGGTGGCGGGCATCCTGATCGTCGGTGTCGGCGGCGGCATGGTCATGCCGATGCGGCAGCGCATGGAGCGGATGCTGAGCGCGGCGGAGGAGGAGACGAGCCGCCGCAAGGGCAGCATGTCCGCCTACCAGGCGGGCCGGGAGGACGCCCGGCGCCAGACGGCCGGCGAACGGACCGCGACGGGGACCGAGGCCGGGCGCCGGGGCGCCACCGAGATGGGCCGCGAGACGGACCGCCCGTCGGACATGTGACAGATGCGGCGGAAGTGGCGGATATGACGAAGAACCGCCGACCGGGCCGAGGGGAGCGGCCCGGTCGGCGGCTCTGCGGGTTGTGCCGGTTCCGCCGGTTGCGCGGCCGGGGGGTTGTGCGGTCTTTCGCTGCTCTTGCCTCGGATCAGAGGATGTCGTCGGCGATGTCGTCGGCGATGCTGCGGCGCCCGCCGCCCTCGTCGCCGATGGAGGTCGCGTCCGTACCGGTTCCCGCGTCCCGACCGGAGCCGGTCGCCGTGTCAGCGCCGGACAGCGGGCCGGTGCCGGTCGCCGTGTCAGTGCCGGTCAGCGGGCCGGTGCCGGTCGTCGTGTCAGTGCCGGTCAGCGGGCCGGTGCCCGGGTCCGTCTCCGTCAGCAGGTCGTGGCGTCGGGCGAGCCAGCTGATCGCGGTCAGGCGGCACACGGCGTAGTCGTGCCCGACGGGCTCGCGCCAGTCCATCTCGTCGAGCGCGTCGAGGAAGCCGAGGGCGTAGTCGGTGAGGGCCTCGCGGTGCGGGGGCGGCGGAATCAGCCCCGGGTGGTTCGCCGACAGGCGGTCCCGTATCTCTGCCACGTGCTGGTCCACGGCAGCCGTGAAGCCGGGCTCGAACGCGAACTCCGCGAACCGCGGCTGGTACATGCTGCTGATCTTGGCCAAAGGGGACATGCGTTCCACCGTAGGTGGGGCTCCGAGGAGCAGAGCACCCCGGTTTGCCATGATTTACATCACCAGGAGAGCGGCTCGCCCGCGGACTGTGCCGTCCGCTGCTCCGGCGCCGGGTCCGCCGCCCGGGCCGTGCCGGCGTTCGCGGCGAGGATCAGCGTCACCGCTGCCACGACGGCCGCGGCGAAGCCCCGGGTGTACCGCCGGGTCATGCGGGTGTGGTCGAACACGGTGACCTCGCAACAGCAATGTGTTAAGCACGTTTAAGGCGGCGCTCACCGTAGGCGCTTCCCGAGCCGAGCGGCAAGAGGCACAGGGGGAACAGGCAATGGGGGACCGTGACGACCCAGGAACCATCGGGCGGCGGGTGCAGCGGCTGCGCGTCGAACGCGGCCTGACACAGCGGCAACTGGCGGAGCCGGTGTACACGCCCGCCTACATCTGCACCCTCGAGTCCGGAGGCCTACGCCCCTCCGACCAGGCCCTCGAGCATCTCGCCGAACGGCTCGGCGTCGCCTACGACGAACTGGCGACCGGACGCAGCGCACGCACCGCCACCGAGCTGCGGCTGCGGCTGACCGAGGCACAGCGCACGCTGGCCGCCGGCGAGGCCGAAGAGGCCGCCGCGCAGTACGCCGTGCTGCTCGCCGAGGCCGAGGCACAGCACCTGACGGAGGAACAGGCGGCGGCGTTGCTCGGACTCGGCGAGTGCGCCCTGGACACCGGGGAACTGGAGGTCGGCCGGGAGCACTTCGAGCGGGCCGAGCGCATGCTCGCCGACGCTCCGCTGCCCTCCCGCGTGCCCGCCGTGCGGGGCCGGGCCGTCGCCCACTACCTCGCCGGACAACTGCGCTACTCCGTCCATCTGCTGGAGAGCGCCCTCGACGAGCTGAACTGCGCCGCACTGCAGGACCCCGACGCCCTGCTCCTGCTGTACGCCAGCATCATCGCGCCGTACATGGACATGGGTGCCCACGCGCGTGCCGCGAAGGCCGCCGGGTTCGCGCTCGCCCTCGCCCCGCACTCGGGCGATCCCGCGCTGGTGGCCCGTATGCACCGGTCCGTCGCCCGCACCATGCTCGCCGAGGGCCGCCTCGCCGAGGCCGACGCCTCCCTCGCCAAGGCCACCGAGCTGTACCGCACGCTCCATCTGCGCACCGAGCTGGCCAACTGCCACTGGATGCGCGGCTACGTGTACGCACAGCACGGCCGGCTCGGCCGGGCCGAGGAGGAACTGCGCGCGGCCCGCGAGATGCTGTCCGCCACCCGCGCCGCCCTCTACACCAGCCAGGTCGCCGTCGAACTCGCCGACGTGCTGCACCGGCGCGGCAAGTCCGAGGAGGCCGCGGGGCTGCTGCGCGACGTGCTCGGGGACCTCTCACCCGAGCGCGGCGCCGTGCACGCGGCGGCGGCCCACCGGCTGCTCGGCATCATCGCCGAGGACGCCCGCGACACCGACACCGCCGAGGAGCACTACGTCCGTTCCCTGAGTCTGCTGGAGCGGGCGGGCGCCGCCGGTGACCTGGCCGACCTGTGCCGGCTGCTCGGTGATCTGCTGCGCCGCACCGGCCGGGTGGAGGCCGCGCTCGACGCGTATCGCACGGGGCTCGGGCCCCGTACCGCCCCGGGGACGACGACCCTGGGACCGGCACCGGCGCAGCCGGCGCTGTGAGCGGGCCGCCGGGAAGGACGTCACAGACGGCGCGGGCGCGTTTCGGTCCCGGACGGCTCGGGTAGTCGGGCGTGGTTCCGGGGAGTGGGCGTGTGTACTGCCCGTATCCGCGTCACGTCGCGCGCGGGGCCTCCCGGTCATTGGGTCGATGTCGCACAGACCGCGGTGAGTGAGGGAGGCGGTAGCCGTGCCGAGGGACGACCGTCATGGCGCCCCCGGCGACGAACCTGGTCCGCACGGCGCTCGGGGCGGCTACGAACCGGGACCGCGCGGGCCGGACGCGCCGGGGACACGCGGGCCGTACGAGCCGTACGAGCCGTACGAGCCGTACGAACCTTGTGAACCTTATGAATCAGGGACGTACGGGATGTCCCGGGCTCACGGGGCGGGTGCGGAGCCGGACCAGGACCGGGAGCGCGCCGCCGAACTGATCGCCTCGACCCTGAAGGGCGCCGTGCCCGGGGAGGTCCCGGGACGACTGTGCGCCGTCGCGGTCACGCTGCTGCCGGTGAGTGGCGCGAGTGTGTCCCTGCGCAGTGGCGGCATGCCCGCGCAGCTCAGCGCGAGCAGCCCGGAGGCCGCGCACCTCGCCGACGTACAGGCCACACTCGGCGACGGCCCCTGCCAGCGGGTGCTGCAGACGGGCGGGCCGGTCTTCGCCCGCGATCTGGGCGGGCCCGCCGACGCGGACCGCTGGCCGGTCTTCGCGCAGGCGGCCACGGCGGCCGGGGTACGGGCCGTGTACGCGCTGCCGCTCGGCTTCGGTGACGTGTGCGTCGGCACCCTCGACCTGTACCGCGAGAGCCCCGGCGACCTCACCGCGCGGCAGCGGCGCACCGCGGAGATCGTGGCCGACGCGATGACCGTGGCGCTGACTGCCCTGCCGCACGGCGAGGAGCCCGAGGGGGAGGGTTCCCCCTGGCTGAACGGGCTGGCCGCGCACCACGACGAGGTCCATCACGCCGTCGGCATGATCATGGCGCAGCTCGGCGTGGGTGCCGAGGACGCGCTGGCCCGGCTGCGCGGGGACGCCTTCGCGCAGGGCCGCACCGCTCTGGACGTGGCGCGGGACGTGGTGGCACGCCGCAGGCGGTTCGAACGGGACTGAGCGCCGAGTCGGCCTCCGGGCCCGAGGCCCGGCCCCCGGACGGCCTGGACCGGCGCCCATGGATGTGTTCAGGGCGAAGGAAGCGGTCGACCGGCCGGGCTGACGCGGCCGAGTACGGCGGCGGGGACCGTCGCGGACCGGTCTGCCGGACGGGTTCGGCGCACGACGGACGGGTTCGTCGGAACCTCTCGGCAGCCGCTCCCCCGTGTCCACCGCTCACCTGCGCCCCGTGTTCACCGCTGGTGGTCACACCTGTGCCCGGCCCTGTGCCCGTACCTCGGCCAGCCGCTGGGCGCCCAGCTCCGCGACCGCGCGGGTGATGTCGGGGACGACCTCGCCGAGCCCGCCGTTGGTCACGCTGATCGCGTCCTCGCCGACGCGTACCGCCGCGACCTCCAGCGTGAGCACCGCGGCCCCGCCGTCGGTGTCCGTGCCGGTCAGCGTCACCCTGAGACCCTGGCGCGCGTCCCCGGCCTCCGGCAGCGCCTCGTCCGTGACCCGGATCTCCGCCCGCTCGCCCACCGCCGTCGACGCCGCGAACCGCCCGCACCGCTTGGGCAGCGTCCGCATCCAGTGCAGCGTGCGGTCCAGCTCCGCCGCCCGGTACGCGGTCACCTGGTGGCGCAGCTGCGCGTCCGTGTCCACGTCGTCCAGGGCGACCACCGCGCGCGGCCCGCCCGGGGCGCCGAACAGGTCGTCCGCGTACAGGACGTCCAGCAGACGCCGGCAATCGGCGTCGCCGGTCGTGGCCTTCAGCAGTGCGTCCCGCCAGGTCGCCGCGCCCCGCGTGGGCACCCACGGCCCGCCCAGGTCGTCCCGGGTGACCAGCGCGGCCCGCGCCTGCCCCTCGGTCAGCACGGGCGGCATCGCCGGTGTGGCCCGCGCCACCGGAGGCCGCTCGGCGTCCGGCGGAGCGGAGGAGACGACCGGTGCCCGGGAGGACCCGGACGCCGCCCGCCCGCCACCGGCGATCCCGCACCCGGCCACGCCCAGCAGCACGGCCGTTGCCAGGACGGGGCCGGTCAGGACACGAACAGCCGGGGAACGGGACATCGTCGGCCTCCTTGGACCAGCCCTGCCGGGATCGGGTACGTACGTTCCTCCACGCCACCATCCGCCCCGCCCGGCCACCAGCGCGGCGGTCCGTCCGGGTGAGGACCGGCCGGTGAGAACCCGGGCCCGGATCCGCGTAGGTCCCTGGTGGCGCCCCTACGACGCCCACGAAAGCCACCAGCCGCCGCCCCGCCCGCCGACGGCATGCGCCCGGCCCTGCCGCAAGGACAGGCCGCCGTGACGACCCGCCCCCCGGCCGCCCGCAGAACGCGGACCGCTCCGGCCCGCAGAGCACCGGCCCGTCCCGGTGATCATCGACTGCGACACCGGCATCGACGACGCCCCCGCTCTCCTCCTCGCCGTCCGGCATTCCGGCCCCGTCCGCGGGCCGTCACCTGCGTGGCGGGGAACACCGACGCCGACGGCGTCGTACGTACCACCCTCACAGCGCTGGAGCAGGCCGGCGCCCCCGGGAACCCGTCGCGCGGGGCGCCGAGCGGCCGTTGATCGACACGGTGCGCACGGCGCGGCACGTGCACGACCACGACGGCACGGGCGACCTCGGCGTGCGGCGCGTCAGTCGGCCTCCGCCGGGCGCACCGCCCACCGCTGTTCCACCTTCGCGACCTTCCAGTACGACACCGCCGCCGCCCACACCACCACGAACAGTCCGACGATCACGTAGCCGACGCTGTCGAGGTCGAGGCCCGCGATCCAGCTCGTCACCGCGTCGCTCAGATCGAGCTTCTCGTGCAGTACGCCGACGAGTTCGATCGTGCCGATGACGAACGCGACGGCGATGGACAGGCCGGTGATCGTGAGGTTGTAGAACACCTTGCGCACGGGGTTCGAGAAGGCCCACTGGTAGGCGAAGTTCATGAACGTGCCGTCCAGCGTGTCGAACAGGCTCATGCCGGCCGCGAACAGCAGCGGCAGACACAGGACCGCGTACCAGGGCAGGCCCGCCGCCGCGCCCGAACCCGCCATCACCATCAGCGTGACCTCGGTGGCGGTGTCGAAGCCGAGCCCGAACAGGAAACCCAGCGGATACATCTGGCCCGGCCGGGAGATCGACCCGGTGAGACGGCCGAGGACGCGGTTCATGAACCCCCGCGAGTCCAGGTGCTCCTCCAGCCGCTTCTCGTCGTACTGGCCCGCCCGCATCGCCCGGAACACCCTCAGGATGCCGAGCAGCGCGACCAGGTTGAGCGCGGCGATGAGGTAGAGGAACGTGCCGGAGACGGTCGTACCGAGCACGCCCAGCACCTGGTGGGTGTCCGATTCCTCGTCCATGACACGGCCGGCGAGGTTCGTGCCACCCGCGACCAGGCAGGCCAGCAGCACGACGACGCTGGAGTGGCCCAGCGCGAACCAGAAGCCCACCGAGACCGGTCGCTTGCCGTCGGCCATGAGCTTGCGGGTGGTGTTGTCGATCGCGGCGATGTGGTCCGCGTCGAAGGCGTGCCGCACGCCGAGGGTGTACGCGGTGATGCCGAGGCCGATGCCGAAGGCCTTGGAGCCGACTTCGTAGTGCGCGGGGACGACCAGCAGGAACAGGACACCGAAGGCGACCACGTGCAGTGCGGCGATCACCGCCATCAGGCTCGCGGTCCTGAGCGTGTCCTCCCGCCGCCAGCGGAACGATTCCGCAGTGGTCGGCGGGGCGGATTGGTCGGTGAAACGGGCAGAGTCGGGCACAGTCATCCGGTCACGCTCCAGCACCTCGTGGATCAGTTCGTGAGATGCCGTGGCCGGTCTCCTGGCTTACGGGTCGTGCGTTTCCGCCCCGCCTTCCCGGCCGCCGCACGGCGGCCAGTGGCTGCCCCCTCTTGGAGGGCGTGGGACGCAAACTCCCCGATCACAGTGGCGAGGGCCGCTCCGGTCTGGACCCCTCGGTTTCCCGACGGGCCGTCACCGGCTTCCCGAACACCACGGCGGCGCCCACGCTAGGGCCTGCGGGACGCCGCTGCATAGTTGCACAGCTGCGCAGGTATCCAAGATCACAGGGGCGGGCGCGGAAGGGCACCTGCGAGGATGTGCGCCATGCATCTCGTCCCGGCCGACCGCGCCGGCCGGCGCGCCATCGACGGCCATCGGGTGTGCGACGCCGTCGCCGCGATCGGCGAGCCCGGCCACGTCCGTGCCTGGGCCGACCGCTTCTCCCTGCTGGCCGACGCCAAGCGGCTCGCACTGCTGCTCGCTCTGCATCGCACCGAGCCGCTGGCCGTGTCCGACCTGGCCCTCGCCACCGGCATGAACGACCCGGCGGCCTCCCAGGCGCTACGCCTGCTGCGTGCGGCCGGGGTCGTGGAGCGCGAGAAGGACGGCCGCGTGGTGCGGTACCGGGTGGTGGACGCGGAGGTGCGGGGGCTGCTGGCGCACTGCGCCGCGGCGGAGGCCGGGGGGTAGAGGCGAGGCGGTCGCAGGGGCGTGGCCGGGCGTGAGCGTCGTAGAAGACGAGAGCCGGGTGCCCTTCGCTCGCCCGGCGTCGGTGGACGCCGGGCGGGGGAGGGTGCAGGGGGCGGAGTCCGGTGGACGCCGGGCAGTGTTGCCCGGCGCCCGGCGCCGGCGCCCGGCGCTCGGCGTCACCGCGACCGCGGGGGCCCGTGGCGGGCGGCCGGGGTCAGAGCCGGAAGCCGCCGCTGCCGAAGGATCCGCTGGAGCCGGGCCGCCAGCGGCGACGGTTCTGGTCGACGCCCCGTCTGCTCTGCGCCTGGCGGAGTTCGTAGGGCATGAGGCGCCTGCCGTCACCGGCCGTCGGCACCTCGTCGGGCTCGCGCACCTCTCTGATCTCGTGAACCGCGCCCGAGTCGGGCAGATGGGGCTGCTCCTCGGCGGTGGGCCGGTGCGGCTCCCCCTCCATGACTCTGATGCCGACGCGTACGGCCCACACGAGCGCGCCGGCCAGGACCAGCCCGCCGATGAACGCCGCCGTCACGTTGAGTACCTGATGCGAGGCGGCCAGTACGTCGAACGCTGCTGCACTCATAAGGGAATTATCCCCGCTGAAATGAGAAATAACGAATGGAATGTCCAGGTTTTGGGGTGGGGGTGAGGGTAAGGGTGAGGCGGAAGCGGGGATCAGCGGATTGTCGGGCGTGCGGTCGGAGTGGGTGACGTGGTGTCCACGTTCAGGCCGGGCGGCTCGGTGAGGGCGACGACGGGCGCCCCGGGCTGCGGTGGCGGCGGCGTGAGCTGTTCGTCGGGGAGTTTGGGCGGGTTGGTCTGCTGGAAGTTGACCTGGTCGAAGTTGACCATGCCGGTCTTCTCCAGCACGGTGATGTGGTCCAGGACCGTGTCGTTGGCCTGGTCGGCGAGCTGCCGTACCAGCGTGTTCTGGGTGCCGGCCCGGATCTTGGCGATCACCGGGAAGATCTGGCCGTGGGTCACGCGCATGATGCCGACCGCCGTGATGTCGAACTGCTTGCCCGTGCTGCCGTCCGCCGTCGCCACGAACTGCTGCTGCTGCGGGCTCGCCTGGTTCGGCAGGGTGACCCCCAGTTCGGGAGCGATCTTGCGGCACGTCGCGTCGAGCCGCGAGTGCCCGGCCACCAGGTGCTCGCCGGCCTCCTTCATCTCGGGCGTCGTGCCCCGCCGCATCGCCAGCAGGCCGAGCGGGTGCTCCCACAGCCCCGCCGCCCGGACCTTCACCACGAAATCCCGGTCGGCCTCGGTGAGCGGGCCGTAGCGGGTGTTGGCGATCACGCGGGACGGGGTCGTCGCCGTGTTCTGCACCCCGAGCATCGCGGGGTAGGCGAGCGCGGCGAGGGTCAGGACCAGGCCACCGCCGATGAAGACGGTGCCTGCCGCCCTGCGCGACATGCGCATGATGCCTCCTGGTGTGTACGGGCCGGTCCCCAGGAGGTACGTACGGCACGGCGGAAGCGATCAATCCGCCGACCGGGAAACCTGGGGCGGCGGGGAGAGGGGAAGGGGGAGAGGGGGAATTCCTCTCTCCCCTCTTTCCCTCTCGTGTGATGACAGGAGTGAAGGGCAGGAGAGACGGGCGCAGTGGGTGCGGGCTTTCGGTGCGGGGCGGCGGTGAGGCGCGTCGGCGGCTGACGAGCCTGACGTGCGGGCACGGTCGCGTAACCAGCGAGGCCGCCCCCGCCGTGCTAACGTCGCTAGGAGTTGCGGTCTTGGTTCCCAGGTGTGAATTACCCGGTGTTTTCCTCCGGGCGGGGCAATCATTTCGGCGACAAGGGAGGTTTCACACGGTGTGGAATCTCCGGCAGTGCCCCGAAGGAGAATTTGGTATGGCAACCGGCACCGTGAAGTGGTTCAACTCGGAAAAGGGCTTCGGCTTCATCGAGCAGGACGGCGGTGGGCAGGACGTCTTCGCCCACTACTCGAACATCGCAGCCCAGGGCTTCCGTGAGCTTCAGGAAGGCCAGAAGGTGACCTTCGACATCACGCAGGGCCAGAAGGGCCCGCAGGCGGAGAACATCCGCCCCGCCTGACACACACGGCACGAGAAGGCCGGGGATCGCGTGGACGCGCCCCGGCCTTCGTGCGTCCCGGGGCGCCCCGGCGACCGCGGTCTCGTGCTCCGTACGGTGTGACCCGCGTCGGTTTGCTCCGCCGTACGCCCCGTCCGTCCGCAGTCGGGCGGGACCCCGTCTACTGGTCCGAGTAGCCGATGTCCCCGACGGTCCAGGCGTGCACGTCCTCGAGCGCGACGCGGTACATGCCGCCCGTGTCGGGGATGCCGAAGCTGCCCTGGAGGATCCTCGCGACGTGGAAGTGCAGGTGGGTGGGGCGGGCGGAGGCGTCGGGGCTGTCCGCCGGGCGGGTGTCGGCCGGGGCGAACACGTCGGAGAACGGGCGGAGCCGGGCGGAGTCCCGCAGGACCTCTGCCACGCGCTCCCGCCACATGGCCTCGGGAGCCAGCCGTCCCGTGATGACGGCCCCGGGGACCACCACGGTGAGGGACATCTGGCTGGTGCCCTCCGACTCCACCTTCGCGGCGAGGCCGGCGAGCAGGTCATCAGGGTTGGACATGGGTCAGGAGCCTACCGCTAAGACACGGCCCCGCAGGCGATCCGTGGGGAAAACAGGAAGGGCCGGCCGCTGCGCGCGAGGGCGCAGCGGCCGGCCCCATACCGGTCGACCGGGTGGGTGGGCCCGGGTCACTCCCCCAGTTGCGCGGACGCGGCCTGCATCGGGGTCAGCCCGTCCAGCGGGGCGGCCGTGTTGGGCGCGGGGTGGCAGGTGAAGCCCAGGCGGATGAGCGCGCGGGCCACCTCCGACGCGGTGAAGTCACGCCGGTCCTGCCTCGTGATCACTTCCCCCACCTGCTTGACGGGGTAGGTGCGGCGGCCGATCGTCACGGAGATTCCCGTGACCTCCTCGGCCTTGATGCCCTTCATCTTCTCCTCGACCTCGCTCTTGGTCAGGTCGAAGGGGTAGCGGGCGATGACACAGCGCATGGTGCCTCCACGGGCTTGAGGGAAAGCCGGAAGTGATTCCGGGAGCGGTGCGGTGGAGCTGGGGTGCTCGGTGCAGCGGGTGAAGCGGGTCGTGCGGTGATACGGGTCTCGGTGCGCGGGTTCAGCGTCGGCCGGTGGAGGCCGCGCGGGGACCGCGGCGTCCGCGCCGGCTCCGCCCGGCGGAACCGCCCGCGCGCTCCGAACGCTGGGCGGGCGGCGGGGTGATGACGACGGGCACGCCCGACGGGGCCTGCGCTCCGGTGATCCGGCTCAGTTCGGCCTCGCCGGAGCGGACCTTCGTGGACCGCGGGGTGATCCCGGCGTCGTGCATGAGGCGGTCCATCGAGCGCCGCTGGTGCGGCAGGACCAGGGTGACGACCGTGCCGGACTCGCCCGCGCGGGCCGTACGGCCGCCGCGGTGCAGGTAGTCCTTGTGGTCGCTGGGCGGGTCGACGTTCACGACGAGGTCGAGGTTGTCGACGTGGATGCCGCGCGCGGCGACGTTGGTCGCCACCAGGACGGTGACGTGGCCCTCTTTGAACTGGGTGAGCGTCCGGGTGCGCTGCGGCTGGGACTTGCCGCCGTGCAGCGCCGAGGCGCGTACACCGACCGCCAGCAGCTGCTTGGTGAGCCGGTCCACGGCGTGCTTGGTGTCCAGGAACATGATCACGCGGCCCTCGCGGGCGGCGATCTCCGTGGCCGTGGCGTGCTTGTCGGCGTCGTGCACGTGGAGCAGGTGGTGCTCCATCGTGGTGACGGCGCCGGCCGACGGGTCGACCGAGTGCACGACGGGGTCGTGCAGGTAGCGGCGTACGAGAAGGTCGACGTTGCGGTCCAGGGTGGCGGAGAACAGCATCCGCTGCCCGTCGGGGCCCACCTGGTCGAGCAGGGCGGTGACCTGCGGCATGAAGCCCATGTCGGCCATCTGGTCGGCCTCGTCGAGGACGGTGATGGCGACCCGGTCGAGGCGGCAGTCACCGCGGTCGATGAGGTCCTTCAGCCGTCCCGGCGTGGCGACGACGACCTCGGCACCGGCGCGCAGCGCGCTGGCCTGCCGGCCGATGGACATGCCGCCCACGACCGTGGCGAGCCGCAGCCGCAGCGCGCGGGCGTACGGGGTGAGCGCGTCGGTGACCTGCTGGGCCAGTTCCCGTGTGGGCACGAGGACCAGCGCGAGCGGCTGCCGGGGTTCGGCGCGCCGGCCGTTCGTACGCGCCAGCAGGGCCAGGCCGAAGGCGAGGGTCTTGCCGGAGCCGGTGCGTCCGCGGCCGAGGACGTCACGGCCGGCGAGCGAGTTCGGCAGCGTGGCCGCCTGGATGGGGAAGGGGACGGTGACGCCTTCGGTGCCGAGCGCGGTCAGCAGCGGCGCGGGCATGTCGAGGTCGGCGAACGCCTCGACCGGCGGCAGCGCCGCCGTGATGGTGACGGGCGTGGCGAACTCGCCGCGCAGTGGCGCGGGGCGGCCCGCGCGGGTGCTCTTGCCGGCGCCGCCCTTGGCGGAGCGGGACGGGAACGACTGGCGGGCCGAGCCCTGGGGACGGAAGCGGCTGCCACGGGAGGACGCGGTGGAGCCGTTACGGGTGGTGCGGTTCATCTGGAACCTTCCTCGATGCGGATACGGCACGTATCGAGGAAGTCCTCCGAGCGGCAGCGGTGCCGAATGAGGATTCGCAAGAATGAGCCGAAGAAAGATGGTGGTCGCGGCGCCGGCTGAAAGATCTGCGCGATACCTGCGAGAGACCAGCGACAGTCTGTGAGCGACCTGCGAGAGATCCGCGACAGTCTGCGAAAGCTCTGCGACTGGTCTGGGAAGTGTCCGCGGCGGTGTCTGCGAGAGATCTTTGGCGGCTCACCGTTGAACAGGTGGCGTGGCGCTCGGCGGGCCGGACGGGAAAACGCAACGGGCTGGGGCCCGCAACCCCAAAGAGCGCGGGCCCCAGCCGTGTTGTCAGCGTCAGCGTGATGCGTCAGCTTGTACGCGTCAGCGTCAGGCGGGAACGATGTTCTCGGCCTGCGGGCCCTTCTGGCCCTGCGTGACGTCGAAGGTAACCTTCTGGCCTTCCTGAAGCTCGCGGAAGCCCTGGGTGGCGATGTTCGAGTAGTGGGCGAACACGTCGGCGCCGCCACCGTCCTGCTCGATGAAGCCGAAGCCCTTTTCCGCGTTGAACCACTTCACGGTGCCAGATGCCATATTGAATCTCCCTTGGGGGCAGTGCCCGGAGCCCGCACCTTGCGGACCCGGAGTCGCCGCGATGATCACCCTCCGGAGATTTTCGGAAAATCCTCGAGCCCCGGACAGTTCAGCAAACGAAAAGAGTGCTCGTCGACAAAAGGTCGAGAGAGCACTCGAAAGTCTCTGTTAACCAAAACTGCAACTGTTATCACGGTAGCACAGGGATCCCGGCAAGGTCCGCTCTTGCCGGCCACTGATCCATTGGACCCTCCCCTGGTGGTCCATTGGGGTGTCCTATGGGGTGTCCGCCGGCCGTAATCCGCGGGAGCCGCGCCGCGAAATTCTCCATCGGCGAAGAGAGGTATGGCCGGTGTCCGTGAGGCTCGGTCCACGCCCTCGCCCGCCCCCGGCTCCGTGCCCTGCCGGCGCCGTTCCTCCTACGTCCGCAGGGCGTCCGCGAGCTGGTCCTCCGGGAGACGACGCGGCGCGCGGCCTCGACCGGCGTGCCCGGGCCGACGGGTTCGGGGCACGCGCCGCGACCCTCAACCGGCGCCGCGAGTACCGCCGGTGGCCGCCGCCCGACCGCGGCGGCGCGATCAGCCCGGCCCGGCCGACGGGCCGGGCAGGAGGCGGGCGTCACGCCGGGCACGGCCGCGGCCCGGCCCTCGGTGTACGCGGGGTGGTCGCCGTCGTCGAGGCCGCCGCCGACCGCGTTGTCAGTGCACACCGGTGGGCATGGCGCTGTCGCCGCGGAGTCGACCCCGCCGGCGAAACCCTCACCGCGCCGCGGGCCGATACTTCCACTCAGGACGGCAGATTTCCGCCCGCGCGTCGTGGCGCGGGTCACGAGGGTCCGGCGGTCCAGGTGATCCGCGGGGGCAGGACCCGCGCGCACACCGGCCCGCCGTCCGGGCCGGTCAGGCCGAGCCGCCCGACCAGCAGGCCCCCGCGTGCGGCGGCGGCCAGCGTGTCCTCGGGGACGACGTCGAGCATGAGCTTGGCGCGGCGGAACATGCTGAACCCGCCCGAGTCGTCGACCGTGCCCCACGACAGGAACACGAACCGGCGGCCCAGCCGGTCCTGCACGTACGGTCCCCGCACGTCGACGCCGTCCGGCGAGGCGACCGCGGTGCACTCCAGGGTCCACGTCGCGGACGCGGCGTCACCGGGCTGCGGGTCGAGGAGCTCGCCCGGCAGGCCGCGCCGCTGCACGGCGACGTGGACATCGGTGTACGTGGTGACGGCGCTGCCGTCGGCGGGCACCGGGCAGGTACGGCCGGGCAGGTCGAAGGCGTCGATACGGATACGCATGGGAGCCATCATCCGCTTCCCGCCGGGCGGGGTGCCTTCACCCGGGCCTCATCCGCCCCGGTCCGCCGGTTCCCGCCCGCCCGACCGCGTACCCCCCCCTTGATCGCGTGTGCCGGGGCCCGGCGGGTCAGCCGCGGATGTCCGGGTTCTGCGGGTCGCGGCCCCACGCGGAGTCGCCGAGTGGGTAGGTGTACGCGGGCCGTCCCGCGTTCCCGCTCGTGCGGAAGGGGTTGCCGTGGTCGTCGACGCGTACGGTGTGCCGCTCACCCCCGCTGGACCACTCCAGCTCCAGGTACCAGCTCACGTCGTGCGCCCGCGCGTCCGCGAAGACGTGGAAGACCTCCGGGTCGGACTCGCTCACCTTGTACGGGAACCCGCGCTGACCTGCCCCGGGGGAGACCACGGGCCGCCCGGCGTCGAGGTCCACGCCGAAGGCCGTCGTCTCCACGCCGCCTCCGCAGCCGACGCCCATCGCGAAGTCGTTCCAGGCGAGCGGCGCGCTCCTGTCCACCACGCGCACGTGCAGTTGCTCCAGGACGACGGCCGCCCTGCCGGTGCCGTGCACGGTCAGCTCGAGCATCTGCTGCCCGGCGGCGACCCCGCCGAGCGCGGTCACCCAGCCGCGCGCGTCCGGCTCGCCCGGTGGCGGAGGCACCTGCTCGGGCTGCCGGCCGACCAGGTAGTGCTGACTGCACGGCCCTTCCCACCTGTACGGGTCCACGGTGACGGTGGGCGCGTGGACCCCGCCCTCGAAACCGTCGCCCCGCGCGCCGGAGCCGGAGGGAGAGGGGGACACCGCGGGGTTGCCGTCGCCGGGCGAGGACGGTGACGCCGGTCCCGCGCCGTCCGCGCCGGGCGACGGGGAGGCCCCGGCACTCCCGCCGCCCGCCGGGGAGGCGGCGGCCCCGCCGGTCTGCTGCCCGCGCCGGTCGTCCTCCCCGCCCCCCGGCAGGAGACTCACCACGAGTACGGCGGACACCAGCGCGGCGGCCACGGCGGCACCGGCGAGGACGAGACGTCGCCGCTGCCGCGCCGCGGGAGCGGGTGCCGGGGGCGGCTCGGTTTCGCCGTCGCCGCCCTCCTCCGCCGGCCGCGCCGGTACCGAGGGAGTGGCGGAGGGGCCGGACTCCAACCCGGGCTCCGTACCGCTGCCGCCCTTCTGCCCGCGCCGGGCGTCGGCGAGGATCCACAGCCGGTGCAGCCGCAGCAGTTCCCCGGACGTCGCCCCGCACACCCGGGCGAACCGTTCCACGGGCGCGTAGTCCGCCGGTACGGCGTCCCCGTTGACGTACCGGTGAAGCGTGGACGCACTCGTGTGCAGCCGCTTCCCGAGCACCCCGTAACTGAGCCCGGACCGTTCCTTCAGCCGGCCCAGCAGCTCCGAGAACTCGTCCCCCGCCACCATTCCCCGTCTCCCCACGTCCCGGACCGGCATTCCAGGGGGAGGTCGTTCCCCCAGGTCGGAGCTGTTGCGAGCGTTCCAGCGTCCCGGATGCCCCGGCAGAGGTGGCGGCCGGGACGCAGCGCCCCGCAAGCTCGGACCATCCAAGCACGCCGCTCCCGGGGCATCCGGTCGAGCGGCCGGCCCACCAGCCGTACCGCATCAGGGGGATCACATGTCCGCACGCACCCACCGCACCCGTATGCTCGCCGCCGCCGCGCTCGCCGCCGCCGTACTGACACTGACGGCCTGCGACGACGGTGACGGCGCCCGGGTGGAGGGGGCGGACCGCCCCGCGGCCACGGCCGCCACCGCGTCCCCGTCCCAGCCGGACAAGGCCACGAAGGAGACGGGTGCGGCGGCCTCCGCGGACCCGGAGAAGCCCGGGAAGCCCGAGGACCACGGGAACCGCCGGAACGACGGGAACCGCGGGAACGACGGGGACCGCGAGGACTCGGGGGCCGGTGCCGCCGCCTCCGCCCCCTGCACCAGCGCCTCCACCCGTATGACCGCCACCGAGGTCACGCGCCCCCTGAACCACCTGCTCCTCACCGTCACCAACACCGGCTCGAAGAACTGCGACCTCGTCGGCCACCCGGCCGTCCGCCTCGGCGAGGCCCAGGCCGTACCGCCGGCCTTCGAGGACTCCAAGCCGCAGGCGGTGGTCACGCTGGCGCCGGGCGAGTCGGGTTACGCGGGCGTTCTGCTCGCCGCAGCGGACGGCAGCGGTTCGCACGGCTACACCGCCAGGACCCTCTCGGTCTTCCTCGGCGACGACGCGGGCAGCGCCCACCCGTCACTCCCCGCGAAGGGCGTGTACGTGGACGACTCGCTCACGGTGACGTACTGGCAGGCGACGATGGCGGACGCCCTGGCCTGGTGACGCGCGGGCCCCTCCCGCCGCGCGGGGTGGCCCGGTGGGGTCACGTGTCCGCGCGCCGGAAGGCCGCCGCCACGTCGAGCGCGACCGAGGCCGCCCGCCGGGCGGCCTCGGTCTGCTTGGCCTTCTTGTCCACGCCCATCTCCTCGTCGCCGAGGTCGCTGACGCACTTGAGCATGGCGCCGCCCACGAAGTTCTTCGCCTTGAACGTCTCGTAGATCGCGTGCAGCACGCCGTGCGCCTCGGTCTCCATCCCGCCGATGTCGGCGGACAGACCGAGCAGCTGGGCACGTAGTTCCGCGTCGCGCCAGGCGATCACCTTCTCGCCGCTCGCGAAGTCCTTCACCCGCAGGTCGTGGCCTTCCAGCGAGCCGTCGAGCTTGTTGCGGACGTTGAGGCGTTCGACGAGCCGCAGCACCTGTTCGTCCGTCCGGTAGACCTGCGGCCGTACGCCGCCGCCCTCCGGCCGGACCTTCTCCGGGCCGTAGTCGAAGACCTCCCGCGCCAGCAGTACGTCGCCCAGCGCCACACCGTGCTCGCCGAAGCCGCCGCACACCCCGACCAGGAGCACCAGGTCCGGCCGGAACGTGGACAGCAGGTCGCGCGTCACCGCCGCCGCCGACTGGCCCCCCTGGTCGGTGGCCTGCGTGGTGACCACCCGGACACGGCCCTGGCTCCGGCCCGCGGGTTCCAGTTCGAAGACGTCGTAGTACCGGCCGTCGCGCTGCACCTCGGCCGTGCCGATGCCGCATTCGTCGAGCACGTGGAAGAGCGCCTTGGTCTCCACGGGTACGGCCGTGAGCAGGGCGACGTGGTAGTCGTCCGCGGACTCCCCGGAGCTCTCGGCATCCACGGTGCTGGGCGCTGTCACTTCGAACCTCGACTTCCGTTGTTCGCGGAATCCGGCGAGCACCGCCTCGGGCTCGCGGCTGAACGACTCGACGTCGGCCTGTACGCGTTTGCGCTCGGCCAGGAGCCCCCGCTCGGCGTCCAGAGCGGCCTGCAGGTGCGGGTTCTCCGGCGGGCCGTCGCCGATGAGTTCCACGAGGCGGGTGAAGACCCGGTCCGCGACGGCCAGGGGGAGCAGGCGCAGCTGGGCGAGCGGCGGGGTGATCGTCGCCCGGAAGGTGTTCGGCCGAGTCAGCAGGTGGGCGACGCTGGGGAGCAGCGCCTCGGTGTAGTCCGGGTCGTCGGCCGCGGCCCGTACGACGGCCGTCGCCGCGACCCCCAGGACGCCCGCGTCGGTGTCACGGGGCCGTTTGTCCGGCCGCGGGTGCTCGGGCGCGACGATGAACCTGATGAGGTCCGGGTCCGCCTGGCCGGCCCGCGCCAGTCCTTCGAGAGCCGTGGTGCGGTTCAGCGGATCGTTGTCGTCGCGGATCACGCCGACCAGCCAGTCCTTCGTCTTCGGCGTGATCTCCCGGCGGCCGACCAGATTGACGAGGGCGCCGCGCAGGGCGCGTCCGTTCCGGTCCCCGCGGGCGGTGTACTTGAGCCGGTCGGCGACCTCCGTGATCCACGACTCGTCCCCGGTGTCCAGGTGGGTGAGGGAACCCGCGGCGGCGCGCCGGGTCACGTAGGTCTCCTCGGGGTTGCGGATGGTCTCCCGCAGGACCTCCGCCGCCTCGGGACTGCCGATGTGCCCGAGGGCGTTGGCGGCCGATCCGCGCACCTTGTCGTCGGGGTCGTCGTGGATCGCCGCGGTGAGCGCGGTGATCGCCTTCGGGTCGCGGATGCGGCCGAGGGCGTTGGCGGCCGACCCCCGGGTGTGGCTGTCGGTGTCGTTGGCGAGGGCGGCGGTGAGCGCGGTGATCGCCTCCGGGTCGCCGATGCGGCCGAGCGCGTTGGCGGCTGAGCCCTGCACGTTGGAGTCGGTGTCGGTGGCGACGGCGGCGGTGAGCGCGGTGATCGCCTCCGGGTCCGCGATGCGGCCGAGCGCGTTGGCGGCCGAACCCCGGACGTTGGCGTCGGTGTCGTGCGCGAGGGCGCGGGTGAGCGTGGGGACCGCCTCCGGCCGGCCGATGCGGCCGAGCCCTTTGGCGGCCGAACCCCGGACGTTGGCGTCGACGTCGTGGGCGAGCGCGGCGACGAGCGCGGGAACCGACTCGGGGTTGCCGATGAGACCGAGGGCGTTCGCGGACGAACCCCTGCAGTGACTGTCGGTGTCGTCGGCGAGGGCGCGGGTGAGCGTGGGAACGGCCTCGGGGGCGCCGATGCGGCCGAGGGCGTTGGCGGACGAGCCCCGGACGTTGCTCTCGGTGTCGGTGGTGAGCGCGGTGGTGAGCGCGGGAACCGATTCGGGGCTGCCGATGAGACCGAGGGCGTTCGCGGCCGAGCCCCGGACTCCGGCGTCGGGGTCGTCGGTGAGCGCCGTGGTCAGCGCGGGGACCGCCTCGGGGCTGCCTATGTGTCCGAGGGCGGTGGCGGCGGAGCCTCGGACTCCGGTGTCGGTGTCGTCGGCGAGCGCGGTGGTGAGCACAGGGACGGCTTCGGGGCTGCCGATGTGCCCGAGCGCGGTGGCGGCCGACCCCCGGACGGCGCCATCCGGGTCGGCCCCGGTGGCCTCCAGGAGGGCGATGACGGCCCGGTACGCGCCGATCCGGCCGAGCGCGGTGGCGGACGCTCCGCGGACCGAGGCGTCCGTGTCGTCCCGCATCGCTATCTCCAGGGAGTCGACGTCCTGCTCACCGCCGTTGGTACTGAGCCAGTTCGCGCTGCGCCGGCGCGCCAGCGGATCGGGATCGTCGCGCAGCCACGCCAGCCGCTGCGCCGCCGCCTCCTCGTCGCGGGCGGGTCCCTTCGGCGCGGTCGCCTCCCTCTTGCTCCGCTGGTGGGTACGGCGCAGCCGCTGGAGGGACGCGGCGTCCAGCAGACCGTTCCACAGTGCGGCCTGGACGATGTCCGCGAACTGGGGGTCAGCCGCCTGGAGCGCCCGCAGCAGACCGCGCTGGAGCCCGTCGCGCAGCACGGCCGCAGGCACGCCAGCCAGTGCCCCGGCCAGGCGGTCGCGTGTCTGGCGCCCCTGCGTGAAGCACTCCCCGAGCCGCCGCCACAGCATCTCCCGCGCCTCGTCGCCCAACACGCCCCGGTTGGCCAGCAGGACGTCCACGATCAGTTCGGGCGGCAGCGGCTTGGCGCCCTCGGCGAGCAGGCCCCGTACGGCGGTGTCGGGGTCGGGCTGCAGGCCGACCCAGTCACCCAGGCACTGGTCCAGGTAGCCGGGGTCGAGGACGACGGGGGGCGGGCTGGTGTTCTGCCAGGCCAGGGCCAGGCCGAAGTCCACGAAGGCCGGGTGCATGAGGCTGTACTGGCCCTCCTCCGGGTCGCCGACCGGCTCCACCATCTGCGTCTCGAGGAACGTTTTCACCGTGTGGGCGATCGCCTCCTCGTCCTGCCACACCCGGCCGAGCAGCGCCTCCACGTCCACGTCGAGGAAGTCCGCGTTGCCCTTGCCGGTGGTGATCGCGGCCAGTGCCGCCGCGCACAGCGCCGCCTTCATGCCCAGCCCGCGCTTCGCCGCTTCCTTCTCCGCCCTGGCCGTGCCGAGCCGGCCCTCGCTGTGGGGCCGTACGACGGTCTCCTGGAGCAGGTCGGCTCGGCTGCGCGGGATTTTCCGGTCCGGGACGGACCGCGTGCCGAGCAGCCAGTCGGTCAGCAGCGACAGCATGAACGGGTTGGACGCCACGCCCAGCATGTCGCCCGTCTTGATCTCGGTGAGCGCGTCGGCGGCCGACCCGCCGTTCTCGGAGCCGTCGCACGAGGGGCCGTCGGCCGCCGAACCGCCCCGCATCCCGAGGTAGGTCTCGATGTCCTGCTCGCCCAGGGGCTCGATGGAGAGGGTCTCGACATCGCGCAGGACCGTCCGGTCCAGGTCGTCGACTCTGCCGCGGGACGTGGCCAGCACCGTGAAATCGTGGGACCCGGCGACGAGTTGCCAGATGAACCTCCCCTCGGGGGTCTCGTCGAACTCGAACTCGCGCCCCAACTCGTTCAGCGCGTCGACCAGGAAGACCACCCGGTTTTTGGTGACGTGTTTTTTCCACAGCGGTTCGTCGACGCCCGACGGGCGTAATCGCCGGGCGAACTCCTTCACGCTCAGGCCGCGCACGTCCCACTTCCTGAGCGTGCGGTTGTCGACGATGACGCAAGGAGTCTCGCGGTCCAGGAGCGCGATCGCGCACTGCAGAACGGCGGTGCTCTTGCCGCTGCCCGCGCCCCCCGTCACCAGCCACGTCTTGGGCTTCGGCTCGAACTTGGCCCGCCGGTTGGGAAGGTGCTCGAGAAACGCGTCGAACCGCAGATGTTCCCCGGAATCGTCCGCGGAATTACGCACCCGGAAAGTCGGGCGAAGATAGTGCTCGACGGTTCTGCTCACCAACCTGGCACGCCATGCGCTGTACGGTGAACCACTCATTCCGTCCCCCGGGTCCCGCTCCGCCCCACCCGAAAAGTGCTTCAAGTTATCACGAGGTGAAGATCGTGCAAACGGACCGGTGAGGCGCCGGCGACCGATCACGGCGGCGGGCAGCACCGGCGGTCCGGGAGGCGGATGCGCAGGCGGCCGGGGGGTCGACCGCGCACGAGGCCGGGAGGCGTCACGGGGCGCGGGGGAGTGGGGCGAGCGCCAGGCGCAGGCGGGGGTGAAGGGCCGGGAACCGGCCGGGGGGTGCCCCGGAGCGGGCGGCGATAATGGGACGCGTGCCGCGGCCCGGGAAGCCGACGGCACGTGCGTGCCGCTTCGTCCCACATGGCTCACATGCCTCTTGACCTGCACGGATTTGCTGTGCTTCGCTCGGCGGGAGTACGCGGGGGCGGCAAGCGGGGGGTGACGGATCGAGGAGGCGTGAGGTGCCGGGACCGGAACGGAACCCGGCCTGCCGTCTCCCCGTCCTGTCCTGCGAACGAACCCCGTCGAAGCCCGTCATCCGACCACCATCACGCCTAGCAAAGCTGCCGAACATTGAGACTCGTACGCCCGCAGGACTCGTCGCGAATAGGTGAGAGAACCGGGAGAGCCGGGAGAGCGGTGTCCTCCGCGTGCTCCGCGCTGCGCCGGCCACGGACGGCACTGTGGGCCGCGGTCGCGGTCGTGGCCCTGGGGTTCCTCGTCGCGCTGGAGTTCGCCGCCCGCCGCTACGGCGAGCCGGGCCCCCTCACCACCCAGGTGCGCGAGGTGGTGTTCCGCCCGAAGTCGGGCGGCCTGCTCTACGCGGCCATGGCGCTGATGATGGTGGTGCTCACCTGGCGGCAACGGTTGATCGCGCTGGCCGCGGCGATCGGCATCGACGTCGTCTTCCTGGTGGTCCGGTGGGCGGTGGACGCCGACGCGACCGAGGGCCACCCCTTCGGCAACGGCGCCCTGTGGGTGATCCTGGGCTGCGCGGTCGTCGCCGTCACGCGCCGCACCGGCCCGGAACGCGTGCTGCTGATGAAGGGCGTGGGGCTGGGCCTGCTGCTGGTGGCCGGCCGGAAGACCGGCGACACCTGGCTGCTCATCACCTCGAAGACCCGCCCGACGGTGCTCGACCAGTACGTGGCCACCGCCGACCAGGCGCTCGGCAACCCGTCCTGGCTGGTCGGACGGCTGGTCACGGCCACCGGCCGGATCGGTTTCAACGTCCTCGACATCGTGTACGGCCAGCTCGCCGTGGCCGCGGTCGTCGTCGCGCTGTACCAGCTGCGCCACGTGGCGGCGGAACGCCGCTTCCCGCGCCACCACCTCGTACGCACCTTCCTGCTGATCGGCCTCCTCGGCCCCGCCTTCTACATGGTCTTCCCGGTGGTCGGACCGCTCTTCGCCTACGGCACCGGCACCGAACACTGGGCCGGCATAAGCATCTGGTCCCCCGAGACGGACCCCAGCGAGCCCTGGGCCGTGGCCACCCTCTGGCCGCAGACGCTCCCGCCGGTCACCGCCCCGCACTCCATGCCGTTCGACGGCATCACCCCCCGGAACTGCATGCCCAGCCTGCACACGGCCTGGGCCACCGCGATCTTCATCCACTCCCGCAAGGGCCCGCGCGTGCTGCGTTTCGCGGGCACGTTCTGGCTGATCGCCACGCTCTGCGCGACCCTGGGATTCGGCTACCACTACGGTGTGGACCTCCTCGCAGGCGTGGTGTTCACGCTCACGATCGAGGCGGGCCTGCGCGCGTACGACCGGGGCTGGGACCGGTCGGGCGTCCGCCTCGTCGCCCACGGCACCACGGTCTTCACCGCGCTCCTGCTGTCCTACCGCTTCCTGCCGACCCCGATGGCCGAACACCGCTGGCTGGCCGGCCCCCTCCTCGTCCTGGCGATGGCCTCGGTGATCTACGGCTACGTACGCACCACGGCCCCCTGGGCGCTCGCGTCGGCACCCCAGGCGAAACCCCAGCCCGAACTCATCTGAACCGGCCGCCGGCCACCCCGGCCGCCCGCCGCCCGGCCGGGCCGTCCGACCGCATGCCCGGCGGTCCGCGCTCCTCACGCTGCCGCCCGCACGATCGTGGGCACGACGCGACGCGGTGGCCCCGCCGGAAGTACAGGTGATGCCGGTCGGCGGGGCGGTGACCGTGACGGTGACACGGTGGTGGTGGCCCGAGTGGGCGTCCCGCCGCCGCCCGCCGGGGTGTGGACACGTGGACGGGCCGGCCGCAGGCCGCCGCGCCCCCCGGGGGCGGGTTGGTGGAACCCGCGCCCCTCGTACGCCGGCAGCGTGATCGGCGCGATCCCGTCACCGCGCACCCGACCGCCCGCCGCGCAGGAAGACCGCGCTGGTGAGGACGCCGAGGAGCACGACGGCGGCGTTCACCGCGATCGCGGTCTTCAGCCCGCCGAGGACGGCGGAGGCACCGGAGCCGGTCATGGCGGCGGTGGCGACCGCGCTCATGATCGGCGTACCCATGGTGATGCCGACCTGCTGGGTCATGGTGGCGAGACCGGTGGCCAGACCCTGTTCGCCGTCGGCGAGGCCCGAGGTGGCGGTGACCATGAAAGCGACGATGACGAGCATGTTGCCCACGCCACCGGCGAAGGTGGCCAGCAGCAGCAGCCACATCCACGAGCGGTCGTCACCGAGGCCGAGCAGAGCCGCGGTGAACACGAACTGCAGGACGCCGCCGACGATCAGGGTCCGCTTCGTGCCGAACCTCCCGATGACCTTCGGGGCCGCGGAGCCGCCGACGACCGTTCCGAGGCCGAGCACACCGAAGGACAGACCGGCGGCGAGCGGGGAGAACCCGAGCACTTCCTGGAGGTAGAGCGTCAGCAGGAAGACCAGGGAGGTCTCGGTGAGGAAAGCGATCAGACCGGCGGCATTGCCCCAGGCCACCGACCGTTTGCCCAGCACGGCGACCGGCACGAGCGGCGCGGGCACCCTGCGCTCGACGGCGTGGAACACCAGCAGCAGGACGACGCCCGCGCCCAGCGACAGCAGGACGTCCACCGAACCCCACCCCTTCTCTCCCGCCCGCGTCAGCCCGAAGACGACAGCCAGCAGGCCGAGCGTGACGCTGACCGCGCCGGGCAGATCCAGCTTCGGACGCTCGTCGGGCCGGGACTCCTCGATGACCGTCGGCGCGATGACCAGCACGGCCAGGGCTACGGGCACATTGACGAAGAACGCCCAGCGCCACGACAGCAGGTCGGTCAGCAGGCCGCCCAGGACGGCGCCCGTGGTGAATCCGGCCGACATCAGCGCCCCGTTGAGGCCGAGCGCCTTCTCCCGCAGCGGCCCCTCCGGGAACGAGGTCGTCAGCAGTGACAGTCCGGCCGGGGTCACGGCGGCGGTGGCCAGGCCCTGGAAGACGCGGGCCGCGATCAACACCTCCGGATTCTGCGCCAGGCCGCCCACCAGCGAGGACACGCCCAGCACGACGAGTCCGCCCAGGAACAGCCGACGCCGGCCGAACAGGTCCGCGACCCGGCCGAAGAGCAGCGTGAATCCTGCCGCGCACAACGCGAAGGAGGTGGCGATCCACTGCAGACGCCCCAGCGGGAAACCCAGGCCCTCACCGATCACCGGGAGGGCCACGTTCAGGATGGAGAAGTCCACGGCCAGCATGAACTGCGCGGCGAGCAGCAGCACGAGCACCAGCCGGAGGCGGGGGGTGAGCGAGGCCGGGGCCGTGCCGACGGCGGTCCCCGCAGCGACACCGGTCCCCGCAGCGACACCGGTCCCCGCAGCGACACCGGTCGGAGGACCGGGCGCCTCCGAATCAGCAACAGACATACGTCGAGCCCTCTCCTGATGCATCCGGACGTGCCACCGCGCGACACAACGACACGCCTGCGACCACGCGACACCGCGACCACGTGACATCGCGACCACGTGACATCGCGACGACCCCATGACGCGACGACCACATGACGCCGCGATCGCGTGACGCGACGACCACGTGACGCCGCGACCACGTGACCGGGCGCCGTGCGCGCTTATGGAAGAAGGCTCGTCGGCCTGCGGGCGCCCAGCCAGAACCGGGCTCGGCGCAGTCGCACGGAGACTGGTCATGACAGGACCACCCTCGGGCCGCCCGGACGGGAGAACAGCCGGGCATCATGGAACGGCGTCGGCTCCCGGCGGCCCGGCCCAGGGTGCCGGCCCACGTCGTCGGCCGTGACCGACCGCGACGCCGTCGTCTGCCCGGGGCGCAAGGGAGCCGTACGGGTGGCGCAGGGGTGACCTACGGTGACGTACGGGCGCTGTACGGGCCGCGCACGGGATGCGTATGGGAGGCACACATGAACGCCCCGTCCGAGCTGGGAGATTTCCTCAAGTCCCGCCGCGCGGCGCTGCGACCCGAGGACGTCGGCATCACCCCGCACCCGTCCCGCCGCCGCGTCGCCGGACTGCGCCGCGAGGAACTGGCCACGCTCGCCGGCGTCAGCATCACCCACTACACCCGCCTCGAACAGGGCCGCGCCACCGGCGCCTCCGACAGCGTGCTGGAGGCGATCGCACGCACTCTGCGCCTGAGCGACGACGAGACGACCCACCTGAAGGCCCTGGCCCGGCCGGCCGCCACGTCGTCGACCCGCCGCCCCGCGCCGGCCCGGGCGGAACACGCAGGCGCCTCGACCCGGCAGCTCCTGACGGCCATGACGGACGTACCGGCCCTGGTCCTGGACCGCCGCAACGACGTCCTCGCCTGGAACCGCCTGGGCCACGCCCTGCTCGCCGGGTACCTGCCCCCCGAGTGCCCGTACACCCCGGCCACCCGACCCAACCTGACCCGCATGCTCTTCCTGGACGAGCGCTACGGGAACCGGTACCCGCACTGGAACGAGGAAGCCCAACTGGCCGTGGCCTCCCTCCGCCTGACCGCGGGCCGCCACCCCGACGACCGCGCCCTGGCCGAGCTGGTCGGCCACCTCACCGTGCACTGTGACGAGTTCGCCTCCCGCTGGGCCCGGCACCCGGTGCGCACCTGCACCTCCGGCGTGAAACACCTGCGCCACCCCCTGGTGGGCGCGCTGGACCTCAGCTTCGAAAACCTCGTCATCCCCGGCACCGCGGACCACCGCCTGATCACCTACACGGCCGAGCCGGGCTCCCCGTCACAAGCGGCCCTGCTCCTCCTGACCGGCGCGACGGCCCCGGCGGCACGGGACACGAGCGCGGCACGGGACACGGGCGCGGCACGGGACACGGGCGCGGCACGGGACACGGGCGCGGCGTGGGACGCAGGGATGGCGCGGGACTCCGGGACGGCGCGGGAGTAGGACCCCGGCCATAGGACCCCGGCCATAGGACCCCGGCAGTAGGACCGCGGCGATAGGACCCCGGCAGTAGGACCGCGGCCGTAAGGGTGCCGTCACGCTGTTCGCATGGCTGGGGGGGAGGAGGCATGATCCGGAACCCGGTGAATCGGCGGCGGTCTTTTATTTCCGCCAGGTGTGGTACTCGCGCTCAGGCACTGCCTTTCCTCCGTCTCGTCATCCACAAAGACAGTGGGGATCGACACATCATGAGCACACAGACACGCGGCGCGACCGGTGAATCCCCGGTGCAGCAGGCCGCAAAACTGGTGGGCGTCGTATTCCTGCTGGTGGGCGTCCTGGGATTCATCCCGGGCATCACCACCAGCTACAGCGCGATGGAGTTCGCCTCGCACGATTCGGGCGCCAAACTGCTCGGAGTCTTCCAGGTCTCCGTCCTGCACAACCTGGTCCACCTGGCCTACGGTCTTGCCGGTCTGGCGCTGGCCCGTACTGCTTCCGCCGCGTACAAGTATCTGCTGGTCGGCGGGGCCGTCTACCTGGTGTTGTGGATCTACGGCTTGATCGTCGACCGCCACAGTGACGCCAATTTCGTACCGCTCAACAACGCGGACGACTGGCTTCACTTCGTGCTGGGCCTCGCCATGATCGGCCTCGCACTCGTCCTCGCCCGACGTGGCTCCGGCACCCACGAGCGGGTTCAGAACCGGTAGAGGCCAGAGAGGCGGCGAATTCTTCGCCCCGCAAGGGGGGCGTCGAAGAGGGCGCTGCCCGACAGGGGCGATGGAATGCAGACTTTCCTTCCCTACCCCGACTTCAGATCCTCGGGCCTGGCCCTGGACCGTCGCCGACTCGGAAAACAGCGGGTCGAGGCATTGCAGGTGCTCCGTGGCCTCGTCGTGCCCGGCTACGGGTGGCGCCACCATCCGGCAGTGCGGATGTGGACCGGATACGAGGAAGCGCTGGTCCGGTACGGCCTGGAAATCTGCCGGGTGTGGCGCGAACAGGGCCACCAGGACAGCTGCGCGGCCACCCTGATCGCTGATTTCCTCGCGTTCCGGCCCCATGCGGCGGTTCGTGGGCAGAAGCCGCTGGCGGCCGCCGGGGAACTCCCGCCGTGGCTCGGCGACGACGCCTTCCACCGCAGCCACCGGTCGGCTCTGGTACGCAAGGACCGTGATGCCTACGCGCCCCTCTTCCCCGACGTGCCGAACGACCTGCCGTACATCTGGCCGACGTCGGACCGCCTGGGCGCACACTCCGACCAGTGACCGCGGGGCGGGCGGACACGGCTGCCCACCGGGTCCGTCCGAGACCGGATCCGGAATTTCCGTCATCGTCTCATAGGTGCTGCTTGGCTGCCCTGACCAGATGACTGATGTTGTCGCGGGTGCGCACCCGGAGACCGTCGAGCTCGGTCCTGTGGTGGGCCTTGGCAAGCGCCGTTATGTCCGCGAGCACGTCTTCCGCAGCTTGGCTCAGACTGGGCTCATCGGTGAGCATCTGCACTCGGAACAGCGCCTCTTGCGCGGTGGAGCGCAAGTCGTAGGCCCGGATACGCACCGAGTCGGGGTCCTCCGGTGGTGGTTGCTCGTTCTCGCAGAACCAGAGATGAACCAGGCAGCGACGATAGTTGATCAGCGCCCCGGCGTAGGCGGCGTAGGCGTCGAGTCGTTCCTGCCGGAGCTTCTCGCGACGGGTGAACCGATGGCTCCTGTCGGTGGTGCGCTGCTGATACGCCAGAGTGATCCCCGAACCGAGGAGGGTCCCCAGGACGGCTATGGCGCTGGCGATGATGGTCTCCACGCCCAAAGCTGAACACATGACGCTCGACTTGACGGTGTCTCGAACCCAACTCCCGGCAACACGTCGCCCACTGTGGTGGTGGGATGTCGGGGGCGTTCATGGGCGGCTGGGCGTCGGCGCCGGGACGGCTTCGAGTCTCGTCTGCACGACCATGAACGGCGCCCGATGAGACGGGCATGGAGACGGTGAGGGAGACGGACGGACATGCAGGGTCGAGGCGTCCGGCAGGTCCGGATCGCCGGTCTGACAGCTTCGCCCGTACGAGGGGCCGCCAGCAAGGACCGCGATGCCCCCGGCAGCTACCGCGAGTTCATCGGTCAGCTCTGCGCTTTCGCTGATGAGGCTGCCCAACACTGTGCGACACGCAGGCCCGGTGCGACCGCCACTGACGGTTGAGGCCATCGACTTACTTCTTCTTGCTCGGGTCTTGTCGGAGATCTTGGTGAGCTGGGTTTTCGCTGATCAGGAGCGATGGACCCGTGCGTCTAGTGGGCGTCCTTGGTCGTCACTGGCCACTGTTGGGCGGCCTCGGAGGCCCGGAGACGGTCCAGCTCTGGATCGCTCGGCTGGCTGCGGGCGCCTCAGCTACGGCCCGTCCGAACCTCATCCGACGACAGTCAGCGACGACGAGGACGCCGCCCGGTCACACTCGCGTACGTTTCACTGCACCCCCGCGGGCCTCAGCCGTCCTGTCGGCGCCGTCGATCAGATCGAAGACCGACGGCTGACCGGTGACGACGGTGCTGGAGCCTCAGCTCGGGAAGCGACGGCGCTTCGATGCCGCATCGCCTCCGACCTGCGCAGACGCCCCCTTGCCGGGTGACCGGAGGGTCAGGTCACACCGCTGTTGACCGTAATGGTCCGGTCGATGGACACGCTTGGGGCGCGGGGCCGTGAAGGAAGAAATCGGGATGTCCGCTCGAGCTGCCAGCGCTGACACCGTCCTACGCTCGCAGACGGGTGAGCGGGACGCGCCGGGGACCGGCCTTCGCCACGGCGACCTCCTTGGAACCGGGCCGCGTGCGGCGGGAGACGGCCGCTCTTCCGGTTCGGCCGTGCCGTCGGCCGGCTGCTGCTGCGCGTCACCCTGAGCGGGGACGGCGCTTCACCAGCCAAGGCACCCCCGTCCGCATCCTCCAGGAACTGAGCCGGGTGGACGGCGTGGGTGACGGAATCCTGGGACGGCCTCGCCGAAGATCTTCCGGAACGCTTCTACGACGCGGCCGACACGCTCCCGAGGTCACGCGGGACCGGAGGAACCACCATGCAGCCGGACGATCAGATCATGCAGGGCCCCGGGGAACGACGAGTCGCCGAGGCCGCGGAACGCATCGTGGCCGAGGGCCGGCCGCGGCTGCACCGCACGTGGACGTCGCTGGTGGCCACCTCGCTGCTCGGCGGCATCGACGTGGGTGTCGGCATCATGGTGTTGCTGTTCGTGCGGCACGAGACCGGCAGTGAACTGCTGGCCGGACTGGCCTTCTCCGTGGGGCTCATCGCCCTGCTGCTCGGCCACAGCGAGCTCTTCACGGAGGGCTTCCTGGTGCCCGTCGCCACCGTGATCGCCGGCGCGGCCACCTGGCTCGACCTGGCGCGGATGTGGGCGACGGTTCTGGTGATGAACCTGATCGGCGGATGGGTCTTCACCTGGATCGTCATGCAGGCATTCCCCGGCCTGCACAGCACCGCCGCCACGACGGGCGCGCACTTCGTCGACGGTGGGTACACGCTGAGCACCTTCTGCCTGACCGTGCTGGGCGGCAGCGTCATCACGCTCATGACCCGTATGCACCACGGCACGGATTCCATGACCGGGAAGATCGTCGCATCGATCATCGCCGCGTTCGTCCTGGCCGGACTCGGGCTGTGGCACTCGATCCTGGACTCCCTGATCGCGTTCGCCGGCCTGCACACCGGCAGGACGGCATACGGGTACGCGGACTGGCTGGTCTGGTTGGCCTGGGCGGTCCTGGGCAACATCGCCGGCGGCCTCCTGCTGACGACGGCACTGCGTCTGGTGCGCAGTGCCCCGGTACTGAACGAGGACGGGCCACCGGCCGAAGCCGGCCCCTGAAGACCGCCGGACGGGCGTGAGGCGCCGGTTCACATACGCGGCCTGCAACTGGGCCAGACGACCAATAAGGCCCAAGTCGATGACCTGGGCCTTATTCATGGAGCGGGTGACGAGAATCGAACTCGCGCTCTCAGCTTGGGAAGCTGCGGGCTATTGGGGCAGGTAAGGCCCCTGAGCTGGGCGTTCGCCGGGCACCAGATCTCATGGCTTTTGGTCGCCCTCACTGTGGTTCCCCGCTGTTCCCCGCTGCATCTGGTGCGCTTGTGGTGCGTCGGTCGTGTCCTGGTGCGATGCCGTCGACTCGTCGGCTGCGCCGTACAGGTCGGCGCGGAGACGCTCCTTGGCCGCTTAGAGGCGTGAGCCGTAGTCGGGCATGAAGATCTCGCTCAGCGTCTTGTCCAGCGTTCCGGAGATCGCGTAGATCGGCGACCAAACGGCTCGGTCATGCACGATCCCTTCAAGGTCGTCGGACTGGAGCATGACTTGGTAGAGCCAGTCCGACAGTACGAACGCTTGATCGCGCGTGAGCTTGATGGTGATCGCTTCCTCGTTCACGTCCTCAACCTAGCTGCCGCGACTGGCAGTGTCGTGGGCCCCGCTGCCCGTGAAGATCAACACATTCCCCAAGTCTGTTGGTCCCGCATGGAGCCGCGTGCAGGCCTGTTCACCTGCGTTCGCGAGTGGTCGAGCGACGGGCGCCCTCTCGCCTCCAACCGCTCCGGAACGGGCCTGACCGTCGCTGAATGAGACGGAAACTGAGACGGTGCCCCCATGAGCGACACTCCAGACCCTGGCAACCCGAACGGCATCCAGATAGGCGACATCTACGAAGACTGCTCGTTCCATCCGGTGCTGTGCACTGCGGTCGATGAGGTGGCGGGCGTCGTGCTCAGCGGTGTCTCCCTCATCGACGGCAGCTTCCCCCGCTCCTGCGATGCCCTCCACCGCGGGCCAATCCGAATCCGCGTTGAGGAGGTCATGACCATCAAGCAGGATCTTGAGGGCTACGCCCGCCGGCGGAAAGAAGAGCTACGTGCCGGGGACGACATCTGATCCATAGCTCTGGAGAGATCGGCCATTGAGGGTCATACAGGCTGCGGGGAAGGGCTTGGCGGTCGGTGGTGGTCCTTGCCGGTTGCTGGGGTTGCTGTACCTCGTTGCTGTACAGCAGCATCCTGACCGGGGGTGTGGTGATGGAACGGGAACAGCTCGAACGACTGCTGTGCGATGGCGACGACACGTCATCGGCCGCTCTGACTGCACTCCGTGCCGGCGCTGCTTACGTCATCTGGGACGGCACGACCTCACCCAAGTTGCTCGCGGCAATCTACGGGCGCCGACTCCGGCACACCGTGCGGAGGGGCATCGAGACCTCGGGCCTGGCGCGCGCCGTGCAACGCCTCGACCTCTACGCCCGGCCGGTCCGACTGGGGCAGATCAGGACTGCCGACAGGACTTGGGTCTTCATGTTGTTCCTCGACGGGGACGGCAGCACGCTGATCGCGTGCACGGGCGTCCGGCAGACCCAACCCGGACCGCCGCGACCAGACACCTGCTGAACCTCCGCGCCGCAGGCACGCTTTCCAACTGTGTTGGTGCGGTGGTGGGCGTCGTCCCCGGGCGTTCACCTGCGTTCATGGGCGGTCGGCCACCAAGGCGGAGGCGGCTCTGGGTCTCGTCTGAACGGCCGTGAACGGCGCTGAATGAGACGGGAACTGAGACGGAGCGGGGCCCCTCATGCCCCGGTGGTGTCGGTCCCTCGTGCATTATCCTGGCGTGTTGAAGATCCCCAGATATGAAGGCGCCCGACGCCTTCACCGTGGCTCCCCGCTGTTCCCCGCTCGTTCTCGTGCGCTTGTGGTGCAGGTGCTGGCCACTGAGACCTCACCTAGCCAAGACTCCCTGGGCTACGGCAATGAACCGCTGCACCATCTCGGTATAGCCATCGGCAGCCTCATCAGTCCTGTCTGAGGCGTCGCTCGACTCCTGCGACCTGTGGTCGGTGATGCGCGACTCCTCCCACATGCGCTGTCTGAATCTCTCGGCGGCGCCTATGACGCGCCCGGCTGCGTTGATGGCCTCCTCGGGGCCCATCAACGTGATGAGGCTACTGATCTTGATGAGGCCTTGGATCGACTCGTTGAAGGCTATGAGCTGGTCATGCAGCATGGATGTCACAGCCTTCGAGGCATCCGTGACGGCCTGTGTGGCTGTGATGAACGCTGCAAACGCATCACGTCGCTGCTCGCGTAGCCAATGACCGTGCTCGGCTGCGGCTTGGTCGTGAACGGCCTGGCGCGTGGCTGCGGCGGTCTTCTCCGCACCTATGCGAGCTCCTCGAACAGCGGCTACCCCGCCGGCTACTGCTCCGCCGAGAGCGCCGACCATGCCAGCTATGCCAGCGACGAACGCGGCTACACCTTGATCCATGTTGAGGGCATAGCACGTACTGACGAGGAGCGGCTACACGTTTGCCAAGGCGATGTCAGGACAGCCCCGGTGAACTTCATCCTGAGCATGAGCGCTGATCGCTGGAGGCGCGCGGAGAGGCATGGTCACGTCGGGCTGCCCTGGATCGCCAGCGTTCACGGCACACAGCACTTGTACAACCAGCCGTGATAAGCGGTGTGTTCATGAGAGGCCAACGCCGTTACCCTGAGGGGTGGTTGTGTACATCGCCAATGGGGGAGCGACGTGCTAGTTGATCAAGACCGTGCATGGTTCCACAGCCAGTTCCTGGCTTTGTGTGTACGGAAGACAAGTTTCGATTGGCAAGACTTCGTCACTGACCTAATGCACATGAAGCATGGTCCCGACTTCGTCCAGATCGATCCCGCAGGTCGTGGAGATAAGGGTTGCGACGGCTGGGTTGACGGCCTCATGCTTGCCTGTTACGGCGCCACCAGCCCGTCAGAAGCATATGTAACGAGCAAAATAAAAACAGACTTCGAAAACGCGGAGAGACACTGGGGCGCCCGCATGGAGAAGTGGGCTTTCGTCTATAATAATGCCAGGGGTCTGCCCACAATGGCTGCTGCTGGCATTATGGACCTGAGGCAGGCGAAAAAAACCTCGTCCGTCAAAATAGAAAACTGGCCCCCTCAAGTTTTGTGGGATTATTGCGTAGGTGATGACGTTGATCGCAGTAAACTCGCGTGGATCCTCGGCGCTCCCCCATCAGAGCACCCTGCCGGAATGTCATATATAGCGAGATGTGTGGAGTCCCTCGCACGTACACGCTTGGTACCAGATACCGACAGTCCACTCGAAGTTCCGCCAGGGAAGATCGAGCACAATAATTTTGGCGAAGAGGTTGCAGATCTCCTCGTAGCATTCAAGGTGCACACCGGGCACGTTCGGTACTATTTTTCGTTGGCATCTCCCGGTGAACAAGCCCAAGTGTCTGAGAATCTGCGTGCGAGGTATGACGGCCACCGTGCACGTTTGGGTAGCTCGGACGCAGTGTTCCACGCGCTATGTGATGACCTGGTGGCAGAGGCTTTTCCGGGTGCGGACTACCCCGATATGAGCCAGCAGAGGAGTGCTGCGATGATGGTGGTCACGCATTTCTTCGAGAAGTGTGACATTTTCGAGGCTCCGGTGATTGGGTGATGCTTCTCCCTAGTAAATCGATCGCTGCGGACCAAGCACTAATTGCGGTCGGCGCTCAAATCTTGCTGCAGTTGGAAAGGCCGGGCTCAGTTAGCGCGGTGTGGCAGAGACTTGCGGCGTGGCGCGGCTACAAAAAGATGCCCTCCGCGATCCCCTTCTGGTGGTTTGCCCTATCGCTAGATGTTCTCTTTGCCGCAGGGGCGGTTGTGCTTCAGGATGGCGAATTGAGGAAGGTTGATAATGTTTCGCACCCTGAGTAGTGACCTGCCCAACTTCAAAGCGGCACACTTCGAGCGCGGTCTAAATATCGTCGTGGCTGAGCGAACTAAGACAGCGAGGCGGCAGGACAGTCGCAACGCTGTCGGCAAGAGCAGTTTTGTTCAGGTACTCGATTTCCTTCTGGGATCCGATGCTCGCCCGAATCACGTACTACGTAGACCAGAGCTAGCCGATCACTCTTTTAGTCTCGGGCTCGACCTAGACGGCGCTGTTCCGAGCGTCAAACGAAGTGGAGGTGACCCGAGCAATGTTTCAGTAGACGGAACTACCTTGAAGATCGCCATGTGGCGGCGACAGTTGGGGCAGCAATTGTTCGGCCTGACTGGGGCGCCCAACGAACCGTCATATCGATCATTGATTGCCTTCTATCTGCGTAATGTCGAGAATGGGGCCTTCGATAATCCAACGGAGGTCCACCGTAAGCAGGCCGCTGTAGCCTCGCAGGCTCCCCTTGCCTATCTTTTCGGGCTGGACCTTGATCTTCTTGAACGCTCGAAAGAGATTGCGACCGCTGAAAAGAGCCTGAAAGAACTTAAAAAGGCGGCGAACGATCCAGTTTTGGGCATGACTCTGGGTAAAACGCAAGATCTTGATGCCCAGATCAGAACATTGAGGATTCAGGTAGTCCAGCTTGAGCAACAGATCTCCGACTTCCAAGTCGTGGAGCAATACTCTGTTCATCGTGCCAAGGCTGACGAGTTGAGTCGAGAGATCCGAAAGATCAACGACACCCTAGTTATGGAAGAACGCCGTCTGGGGGACATTGAGGCGGCCATTAGCCAGGAAGGTGAATCGCAGCCTGATCATTCCTATGTGCAGCAAGTCTACGACCAACTGCAAATCACTCTCCCTGACACGGTACTGCGGCGGTTTGACGAAGTGGCGGCGTTTCATCGTTCGATTGTCGAGAACAGGAAGCGTTATCTCGAAGCTGAGCGGGCGGCCCTAGTCGAAGCCCTGGACGAAATGAGGCTGAGGCTTCAGCGTGCAGACACTGAGCGAGCAGAGGTGATGCGTGTTCTAGAGGCTGGCGGCGCTTTGGAGACCTATAACGAACTGCAGCAGCAGCTAGCGCAAGTGAAAGGTCGGCTCACGGAGTTGCAGCAACGTCGTGAAACCGTCGATAAGTGGGAGAATGCCAACAGGCACTTGCAATTGCGCTCAGCCGAAATGGAGCTTCGATTCAGCACGGACCTGAGTGATCGTCGTGCACAGATCGACGAAATAGCGCAACTCTATTCGTCCTATGCTTATGACATTTATGGCAGTGGGCGCCCCGCGTCGCTGAGTGTCGAACCTAGTAAAACGGGATATAGCTTTGTACCCACTATCGGTGGTGACAAAAGTCAAGGCGTAAAAAGCATGGCGCTCTTCTGCTTTGATCTAACGATGGCGGTTACTGCCAAAAGGGGTGGTCGGGGTCCGGATTTTCTAGTGCACGATAGCCATCTTTATTCGGATGTTGAGGGCCGTCAAATGGCGAGCGCGCTCACTCTGGCGGCTCGCATTGCTGAACGGGAGGCGATTCAGTATGTTGTAACGATGAATTCTGACGACTTGAAGAAAGCACAAGATGAAGGCTTTAGGGTAGATTTCAACGAATGTGCCCGGTTGTCTGACGCCCCCTATGAAACAGGAGGTTTGTTCGGCATTCGCTTCAACTGAGCTGGCGTAGCGTGGTGAATCTTCGGAATGCTAGTGAGCTCTTGGCGGGAGAGGGCCTAGCGTGAGGTCGGCGGAGCGGCTTTGGGGTGGCGCTGCTTTGGCGCGAGTGATCATGGCCCCGTAAGCTTGCGGCGCGTCGGGCAGTCTGTGGACCTGCCCGGTAAAGCACGACGTTGGGGCCATGATCTTCGAGGCTCGCGCCAAAGTGGCTCCGTAACTGGCTGTTCTCTATCCGCTCGGGTGGTCGGTGGGGTTCGAACAGGGGCCTGGTCTGGGTGAGTCTGCGGGTGCGGATGCATGGAAGAAGGGCCTCTTGGTAGCTCGCGGATGTCGAGTCCAGCGAGGAGCAAGAGGCCCTGTTGTCGAAGTGTCGCGTGGTCACGGTTGCCGGGTCCAGTTGGTCCACTCCTGGGTGTGACTGTCTCGCCCACAGGTTCGGAAACGCAGCCGACCGGCCGGGGCGCCGGCCCCGGTACGGCTCGGACATGAGCGATGACGAGTGGGCCGTGGTGCGGGATCTGCTGCCGGTTCCGGGATGGCTGGCCGGACGGGGCGGACGGCCGGAGGGCTACTGCCACCGGCAGATGATCGACGCGATCCGCTACCTCGTCGACAACGGCATCAAGTGGCGGTCATTGCCCTCGGACTTCCCGCCCTGGCCACGGGTGTACGCCTTCTTCGCCCGCTGGCGGGATGCGGGCCTGGTGGCCGAGCTGCACGACCGGCTGCGCGAGACTGTCCGCGATACCGAAGGCCGTGATCCGGAACCGAGCGCGGCGATCATCGACTCGCAGTCGGTGAAGGCGGACGCCACCGTCACCCACGGCTCGCGGGGCTTCGACGCCGGGAAGAAGATCAACGGACGCAAGCGGCACCTGCTCACCGACACTCTCGGGCTGCTGCTGGACGTGCTGGTCACCCCGGCCTCGACCACCGACCGGGACGCCGCCCGCATCCTCCTGCCGACGGCCAAGGAACGGTTCGGGCGACTGGCACGGGTGTGGGCCGACGGCGGTTACACCGGCCACCTCGTCGACTGGAGTGCCACGCAGCTCGGCGTCGTCCTGGACATCGTCCGCCGCAGCGACGACATGCGCGGCTTTGAGGTGCTGCCCCGCCGCTGGGTCGTGGAACGGTCGTTCGCCTGGTGCCTGCGCAGCCGGCGCCTGGTCCGGGACTACGAACGCCGCACCGACACCAGCGAAGCCGTCGTTCTGTGGTCGATGACCATGCTCATGAGCCGCCGCCTGGCCGCCCGGCACCAGCAACGTCCTGCTCCGAGGGCGGCTGAGGCAGCGTGAACCTGCCCGGCTTCGCCTCGACCAGCCAGCCCCGTTCCACCAGCCGTTTCAGCCGTGCCCTGGCGCCTTCGACGCGGGAGGCGGACGCACTGTCCCAGCCCAGCACCACCGCCGCCCGCCGGGCACCCAGCCCGTCGCCACCCGCATCGACCGCGGCGGCTATCAACGCCTGGTAGTTCGGCGACAACTCCGTCACCTCACTGGCGTGTCGCCGGTGAGGCACCGCCCGGCGCGGTCCGACCCGCTTCTTCCGCGGCACCTCGCCGGCCACGTCGGCGGACGCACCTTCTTCGGCCAGCGCCTCCAGATACTGCTCCAGGCCGATCACCCGACACCGGTGCACCTCCTCGGCGTCCGCCAGAGCCGTCCGTACCCGTTCCAACTCGGCTTCGAGTTCCTTCACCTGCGCGGCTGCTGCCTTCTGCCGCGTCTCCAGAACCGCCCGCATCGACGGCATCCGCCACCCCCACGACCTCTCGCCCGGCAACATGCCAAGACTCCCGCGGCAGCAGCTGCTTCATGTCTGACCAGCAAAGACGTCACACGAGGTTCGGAAAGAGAACGACCTCTAAAGCCGTGGAGTCGACCGCCCCAGCCACGACGTGCCGTTTCTCTGGCGTCAGGGCCCTGATTGCTGTGCGCGCGGCACGGTCGCCGGCCGGGCTGGAGCGGGGCGGAGACAGGAGCGCAGGCCCGGCCGGGGGCCGGGCCGCGCGCGGGGAGCGGAGCGAGCCGCCTTGAACCCGTGAAGAAGGTTGTAACTCAGTCGTTGGAGGGGATCTGCCACAGGGGAGCGGTGTACTGCTCTGGACGGCTGTTGATGAGCAGTTGACGCAGAGCATCTCTGTGAGAGCCACTGAGGTTCAGGGCCTCGGTGAGGTGGCGGAACGTCGTGTGGGTGACTCCGCGGCTTCGGGCTTCACTCTGGAATTGGTCGAGTCGGGACAGTACGTCGTCGGGATCCAGCTTCGTCGGTGGCCCTCCGGCGAGCCATGCTGCCTTGTTGCGTTCGTAGTCGATCTCCGAGAATCCGCAGATCTCGCGGCTGTATGCCTCGGCCTCGTCCAGGCTGGTGGTCGTCATGATGGCGCGGGCCAGGCTGTTGCGGCTCACCGCGTCGTCCAGGTCGACTTCGTGGACCGTGGGTCCCTCGTCGGTGAGGGAGACGGGGAGGCCGGCGTCGCGCACCTCGCAGATGCCACGGGCTCCCCGGGCTGTTGCGGCGAGCATGGCGGTGGCCTCTGAGGGGTGCCATTCCAGGATGCTGCCGATCGCCTTCACGTCTTCGGCTGTGAAGGTGTGGACGAGGGTGCCGAGCAGGGGGCGCAGGTCGTCGGGAGGGAGCTCGCCGTCCAGTCCGGGACCTGCGATCAGGAGGCGGATCGGGGCGTTGATCTGGCAGCAGGCGGCGAGGGTGAGGGCGTCGGCGAGTGGGCTCTTGAGGGTGGGTTCGTCGTTCTGGGCGAGGATGTCGCCGCCCACGTCGAGCAGATCGATCGATGCCGGCGCCAGGTGGGACACCAGTTCTTCGAGTTGGCGGGTGATGCCCTCGGCACCGTGGTGGGGATCGAGCAGAGCCAGGGTGTGCGGGAGCTCTGTCGCGAGGCGGGGGAGTGTAGAGCCCGCCGGGGCGATCGGTTGGGCCTCGGTCGGCACCGACCAGACGGACTGAGTGACGGGTTCGAGTCCCGTGAAACCGTCGGCTCCTCGTGGCCCCGGAAGTGGGTCGATCAGGAGACGGTCCCATGCGTAGGTGAGGATCACCGCCTGGTCCCCGTCGCCGTAGAGGGCGGCGTGAAGCATGGCGGCGGCGACCGCGTCGCCCCCTCCTCCTGCTGCGACGATCAACCGCGTCATGCGCTCAGAGTACGGGTTCGGTGGTTGGCCATTCACCCTATAGTGGCCAAAGGCCATAGCCACTTGGACGAGGAAAGGGGGGGGGAGATGCCGCAGATCGAAGAGGCTCAGCCGAAGTATCTCCAGATTGCTCACTACATCCGTGACCAGATCCTCCGGGGCGACCTTCGGCCGGGGGACGAGGTTCCCTCGGAACGGCAGCTCGCCGCGGACTGGAAGGTGTCCCGGCCCACGGCCGCGCGGTCGCTGGAGGCGTTGAGCCATCAGGGCCTGGTCGAGAAGCGCCAGGGTTCGGGCACGTACGTGCGCAGCCTCGAAGTGAACCGGCGTGCACGGGAGTTGTACGGGCGTGCCCGGCAGACCGGGAAGATCTACACGCCCGGAGAGTACGCGGTGATCACCTCGGCCGGTTGGCTGGAGGCTCCGGACTACGTCGCCGAGGCCCTGGGCCTGGTGAAGGACCGCCGAGCCGTGCACCGCCGGCGCGTGACCAACAACCAGGACGGTCCGATCACGCTCTCCACTTCGTGGTTCGCTGCGGACGTCGGCCGGCGGGCGCCCAAGCTCACGGACCCCGAGCGGATCCAGGAAGGGACGCTCATGTACGTCGAGCGGATGACGGGGCGCCAAGGCAGCTATGCCGAGGACCGCATGTGCGCTCGGGCCGCCACGGATGAGGAAGCAGCCGACCTGCGGTTGGAGCCGGGATCCGCAGTCCTCATCGTCCATCACGTCGTCTTCGACCTTCAGGACCGGCCTCTGGAGTTCGCCGAAGCCACCTATCCGCCGCACCGCTGGGCGTTCGAGCAGGGCTACCCCCTGACCTGACGGGTCCCCAGTTGCGGCGAATGGCTTGCGTCTTCGGAGTGGCTATTGCCACTATCCAGAAAGTGGCTAAGGCCACTTGGAGGAGAAAGGGGCACGACGTGACGAGTCGGCGGCCGGTGCAGGACGCGCGGTTAGCTTGCCGGGGGTGTCGGGGGCGCGGATGGAAGCGCGTCGGCTTCCGAACGGCGCTGGCGCTCTCCACGGCCAATGACCGCAGCCGTGCCACGTCGAAGCGGCGCTGCCTCGACTGCGACGGCAGCGGCAAGGAGTGAGCACGCATGGCCTACACGATCGACCGTTACCCCTGCGAGGACTCGCCGCGGCTCGGAGCGATGACCTTGCATCCGGAGCCCGAGTCCGTACCCCGCGCTCGGCGCTGGTTCCGGAAGTTCATCGCTCCTTACAACCCGGCCTGCTCGATCGACGACTGCACGCTGATGATCTCGGAGCTGGTGACCAACGCCATCTGTTACGGGAGGTCGGACGACCCGTGGCTGGTGCGGGTCGAGTGGTACCGCGAGGAAACCTCGCTCCGCGTCGACGTGCACAACCCGGGCTTCCCGGCGAACGTACGGCTGCGGCACCCGGAGGCGAACGATGCCCACGGGCGGGGGCTGCTCCTGGTCGACTCCATCGCCGACTCCTGGCACTCCGGGCCCAGCTGCTTCGGCGGGACGGTCGTCTCCTTTGTGCTCGCTGATGCCTGGCGCAAAGAAGAGCCGCCGGAGAGCTAATGGTGCGGTTGTGGTGTGGCACCCGCGCACCGGTTGGCACCCGCCCGCCGGTCTGGACGACAAAGAACCCCCGGGTCGATGACCTGGGGGTTTCGCGTGGAGCGGGTGACGAGAATCGAACTCGCGCTCTCAGCTTGGGAAGCTGATGTTCTACCATTAAACTACACCCGCGTAAGACTCCGGATGAACCGGTGTCCGGACGCCTGGTCACTTTACCTCATGTCGGGTCCGCTGTGCTGAAGCCGGTGGGCCCGTGTGGCGTTCCAGGGGTGGGACACGGCTGCGCGGTGCGGGAGTTGGGGCGTACCGTGGGGCCGCGTGGGAGTGGTTCGGGCGAGCCGGAGTGCCGCCTGGAGAGTCGTCTCTTTGATCCCGTACTGTGGCTTTTGTCGTCAGGTCAGTAGGCCAGACGCGGCTCTTGGGGAAGGGACTTAAGGGACTTGATGGAGCGCACCGTCGTCCGTTGTGCCGAGGGGCACGTGTTCACCACCGCTTCGTTCCCGATGCAGCAGGCCGAGCGGCTCGGCCCCGGCCGGCTGATGCGGTGTCCGCGGTGTTCGCGGCTCCGCAGCGTCGTGCCGGTCAGCCTCGCCAAGCGATAGCCGGTAGCAGTAGCAGTAGCAGTAGCAGTAGCAGTAGCAGTAGCCGGTAGCAGTAGAAATAGATAGAGAAATAGAAGTGGCCAGGCGGCAGCCGTGCCGGGGGTGGTTGCGGTGGCGGTTGCGGTAGGGCGATACGTGGACGCGCGTCGTGGAGGCGTGTAGACGTGACCGGCGCGTGGAGTCGTCCCGATTGGGGCTGCTCCGCGCGCCTTGCGTATCCTCGGGGCGTGCTTCTCTCAGACAAGGACATCCGGGCCGAGATCGACGCCGGACGGGTGCGTATCGATCCCTACGACGACTCCATGGTGCAGCCGTCCAGCATCGACGTGCGCCTCGACCGCTACTTCCGGGTGTTCGAGAACCACCGGTATCCGCACATCGACCCCTCCGTCGAGCAGTCGGATCTGACGCGGCTGGTGGAGCCCGAGGGGGACGAACCCTTCATCCTGCATCCCGGGGAGTTCGTGCTGGCCAGCACGTACGAGGTGATCTCCCTGCCCGACGATCTCGCCTCGCGGCTCGAGGGGAAGAGTTCCCTCGGGCGGCTCGGGCTCGTCACGCACTCCACCGCCGGGTTCATCGACCCCGGGTTCTCCGGGCACGTGACCCTGGAGCTGTCGAACCTCGCCACGCTCCCCATCAAACTGTGGCCCGGTATGAAGATCGGCCAGCTGTGCATGTTCCGGCTCAGCTCGCCGGCCGAGCATCCGTACGGCAGTGAGCGGTACGGGTCCCGCTACCAGGGGCAGCGAGGGCCGACCGCCTCCCGCTCCTACCTCAGCTTCCACCGCACCCAGGTGTGAGCCCCGAGCCCCCACAGACCGCAGGAGCCATACGCAGCATGAGCGCCGCACGGGAGAACCTGACCTACGAGCAGTTCGGCACGGCGGTGCGCGAGCTCGCGCAGACCATCGCCGACGACGGGTACGAGCCGGACATCGTCCTGTCCATCGCCCGCGGCGGTGTCTTCGTGGCCGGCGGTCTCGCCTACGCGCTCGACTGCAAGAACCTCCACCTGGTCAACGTCGAGTTCTACACCGGCGTCGGCGAGACGCTGGAGATGCCCGTCATGCTCGCGCCCGTCCCGAACGCCATCGACTTCACCGACAAGAAGGTGCTGATCGCGGACGACGTCGCCGACACCGGCAAGACGCTCAAGCTCGTCCACGACTTCTGCGTCGACCATGTCGCCGAGGTCCGCTCCGCCGTCGTCTACGAGAAGCCGCAGTCCCTGGTGAAGTGCGAGTACGTCTGGAAGCGCACCGACGCATGGATCAACTTTCCGTGGAGTGTCCTGCCTCCCGTACACAAGGCGGGGGACGCCGCCGGGCCGCATACGGAAGCGGTCTGATCTGTGACGTCGTCGCGAGGGCGGCCCCGTGGTCCTCGCCCGGTTGCAGAGCTGCACGTTCGTCGCTGTTGCATACGGCCGAAGGCCCACCCGCTCTCCTCCGAGCCCCTCGGCGTCGGGCACCCGGAGCCAACAGCGGAAGGCTCCCCGTTCGCGGGAACGGGGAGCCTTCGGCCGTACGCCTGACGTCACGGCGGTGCTAGAACGTGCCCAGCTTCACGATCGACAGCAGCGCGATCAGCTGGATCGCGCTCGCGCCCAGGGCCTTCGGCCAGGGGAGGTCGTGGGAGCGGGAGACCATGAGGGTGAGGAGGGCGCCGCCCGCGACCCATGTGGCCCAGCCGAGGGTCTGGACCAGGGGCTGGTCGCCGCCGGCGAACATGGCCACGACCAGGCGCGGGGCGTCCGTGAGGGACATGATCAGCATGGAGAGGCCGACCGTGGGCTGCCAGGCGCCGTCGCCGCCGAGCTGACGGGCCAGGGTGTGGGTGACCACGCCCAGGACGAACGCGCTCAGCACCATCGCGACGGCCGTCGTCAGCACGATCGGGATCGCGTTCGACAGGGTGGCGTTTATCGCGTCCTCGCGGGCGCCGTCGAAGCCGAACACCGCGAGCAGGCCGTAGAGGAAGGACACGACGAGGGCCGGGCCCCACATCGAGTAGTCGCGCATCCGCAGGAACGTCTGCTGGGGCGAGAGCACGATGCCCTTCAGCAGGCTCTTCCAGTGCAGGCGCGGGCCGATCGGGCCGGGCGGCGGCGGTGCGGCGGCGCCGGCGCGGTACGTGTCGCCCTGGTGGTAGGGGTCGTCGCCGAGGGAGAACGCCTGGGTGTGACCGGGATTGTTCGCGGCGTACGGGTCGTGCGCCCCGCCCTGCGGGTAGCCGCCGTCGCCGCCGTCGCCGAAGTACTCCGGTTCGCCGTGCCCACCGGGCCTGCCGTGCCCGGGGCCGTGCCCCGGGTGTCCGCCGCCCTGGGGTGGCCAGGGGGCGCCCCCGCCTCCGTACTGCTGCTGACCCGGGTACGGCGGCTGCTGCGCCGGCGGGTAGCCGTACGACGGCCCCGGCGGCGTCTGCTGCCCGTACGACGAGTTCTGCGGGTTCTGCGGTCGCGTGTGAGGAGCGCCGTTGTCCCGGCCGCGTCCGATCCTGAATCCAGCCACGCCTTCGAACGTACCTGCTCCCGCAGAGTGACGTGCGAGGGCCGGGCATCCGGGCCGGGCTTTGCGGCCGAGCTGTGACATCCCCTAGGGGGACCCGGAGGGGAAAGCCCGAGGAACGCCCGGGGGGACGGCCGGACCCTGCCGGTGGTCGCGCACCCAGGTCACGCTGTCGGCCCGGTCGTCCGCCGCCCGTGCATCGCCGAAGCGGGGGTTGCCCGTCGGGCCGCCCCCTGTCGCCGCGCCGAAGGATCTCCAGCCCGGGGGCGGGATGCGGACGTGGTGGACTTCACTGTGCGGACGGTGCTGTCGTCGGTGTTCTCGCCGTAGGCGCCCGCCACCGGTTCGGCGCGGCCGTGGTGGTCGACGTCCGTGCGGCGGCCGGCCCGGCCCGTGCGCCGGGCCGGGCTCAGTCCGTCAGGAAGGCCCTGGTGGAGAACTGCACCGAGGGCTCCGCCGCCACCAGGCCCTTCTCCGACCCCGGGTACACGGCCACCGTGTCCTGCGTCTCGCTCCGGTACGACCGCACCGCCAGGTCCGCCCGGCCGTCGCCGTCGAAGTCGCCGACCGCCAGGACCCGTGTGGTGCCCGGGGCCGGCGGCCCGACCGTCACCGGGGTGGCCGCCGGGCCCGCCGCGCGGCCCGGGAAGATCCGCAGCCGGGTACCGCTGGACACCAGCTCGTCGCGGCCGTCCCCGTCGAAGTCCCCGGCGTCGAGGGCCGATCCGGGCGTGGCGAGGGCGCCGCGGGTCGGGGCCGGCAGGTCGTAGCGCATGGCCGTGCCGCCCATCGTGCCCACGGCCGCGTCCAGCGCCTCGCCCCCGCCGAAGTCGCCCAGCGCCACGTCGAGACCGGCCGGCAGGGTCACGCCGGTGCGGGCCGGGCCGTCCGGGCCGCCGAGGACGACCGCGGACGCGGCGTCGCCACCGCCGCCTCCTCCGCCCTCGCGCACCACCAGGTCGTCGTAGCCGTCACGGTTCACGTCGGCCGCCGGGCCCGTCGGCAGTTGTCCCGGCGCCGGCAGCGGGGCGCCGGCCGCGCTCGGGGCGCCCGCGCGGCTGAACGGGCCGCGCAGATATGTGAGCCGGCCGCCGGAGGCGTGGACGACGAGATCCCCGGCCTCGTCACCGTCGAAGTCGCCGCACACCGGCCGGTCCGGCCAGTCGTTGCCGGCCCGCGCCCGCTCGGGGACGGCCACCTTGACCGCCTTGCCGGACAGACCGGCCGGGGACCCGAAGAGGATCTGGAGCGGCACGGGCGGCCTGCCCCGGCCGTCGTAGGGCGGGTCGGTCGACACGACGAGGTCGGTGAAGCCGTCGCCGTCGAGGTCGCAGCTCGCCTCGGCGTCGAAAACCGCAGGCAACTCACCCCGCGTACGGGCCGCGTGCCGCGCGGGGCCGAGCAACTGGCGTGCGCCCGGGACGAGTCCGCGTGCGCTGCCGTAGACGATGCCGATGCCCGCGTCGTCGGTGTGGCTCTGCGTCTTGGCGAGGTCGTTCAGTACGAGGTCGCGGTGGCCGTCGCCGTTGAAGTCGTCGGTGACGGCGCTGCCCTCGCCGTGCGGGACGGGGAGCCGGGCGGGTGCCTTCGCCGCGTGCGCGGATGCCGGTTCGGCGCCGGACGTGTCCCGCGCGTCCGGTCCGCAGGCGGCGAGCAGGAGGAGAGTGCCGGGGGCGGACGCCGTCCGCATGCCACTGCCGCGCACTCCCACCGCCCACCTCACCGGTCTTGGAACGTCACTCTGCGAACGCCCGTCCCTGGACGCCTGTCCCTGGGTGCTGGTCCCTGAACGTCCGTCCCTGGACGTCCGTCCCTGGACGTCGGTCACCGCGCCGCCTGTCTCCGCGCCGTCTGCCGCTGCGCGCCCGTCTCCGCGCGTCGGGCCCTGAACGCCCGTCTCCGCACGTCGGTTTCGGCACGCCCGTCTGCGGACGTCGGCCTCGCCATGATGCACGCGTTCCGCGGACGGCGACACCCCCGGGCCCTGAGTCCCGGGGGTGTCGCCGGGGCGTGTCGGACCGGAGTGGTGACCGCCGTTACTCGACCGGCTCGGGCTCCGGTGTGTTCTCGCTCTCCGTCCGGCCGGTGGGGTCGGGGGGTGTTTTGACGGAGTCGAGGAGGAGTTGTGCGACGTCGACGACCTGGAGGGTTTGTTTGGCCGGGGTGTCTGTGGTGGGGCCGTCGGCGGCCGCGGCTTTTTTGGCGTTGACGGAGTCGGTGAGCATGACGAGGCAGAAGGGGCAGGCGGTGGAGACGATGTCGGGGTTGAGGGAGAGTGCTTCGTCGACGCGTTCGTCGTTGATGCGTTTGCCGATGCGTTCTTCCATCCACATGCGGGCGCCGCCGGCGCCGCAGCAGAAGCCGCGTTCCTTGTGCCGGTGCATTTCCTCGCTGCGCAGGCCCGGGACGCTGCCGATGATCTCGCGCGGGGGTGTGTAGATCTTGTTGTGGCGGCCCAGGTAGCAGGGGTCGTGGTAGGTGATGAGGCCCTCGACGGGGGTGACGGGCACGAGCCTGCCCTCGTCGAT
>NZ_JBEXVL010000025.1:0-78360 GCF_040638805.1 Streptomyces sp. NPDC005925
AGTGCCTCGCCCACCCCGAGGAGCAGCACAGACGGCGGGCGCCGCGCACCATCCGGGGCGCGTCAGGCGGAACCCGTCAGTTCGGTGCCGGGAGGGGCGCCGATGGCCTCCCGGTCCATCTTCCGCCGCAGGTAGGACAGATCCGCCAGCAGGCCCGCGGCGGTCACCTCACGGCGCCGGCCCGTGTGCACCAGACGCCCCAGCGGCAGCGCTCCGGTCTCCGCCCAGCACAGCCGGCCCTCCTCGTCCAGCCGACTGCGGGTCAGGCCCCGGTTGTCGGGGTGAACGCAGTAGGGGATGTCGAGGTAGCCGCGCTCGAAGGCCATCACCAGGGCCCGCGAGAGGTCGGAGTGCAGATTCAGCACCGCCTCGACGAGGGCCTGTGCCTCGGCGTACGTCTGCGAGTCCGTACCGGGGTCGCGCGCCGTCGTCGTATTGTCCGTGGCCGCGCGGGCGGCGTACTCCAGGGCCGCCACGTTCTCCTCGACGGTGGGGATGCGCCGTGACTCCGCGACCGTCTTGACGATGAGCCGCTCGGAGCCCGTCCGCACCGCCAGTTCGGCCGCCTCGCGCAGTACCCGGTACGCGCCGGCCTCGGTCACCGGATACGCCCCCATGTAGGCGTAGACGACCACGTGCCAGTCCACGTCGGGAAGCAGGGCGGCGCACAACCGGCGCAGGGCGAACACGGCCGCGGTGTCCTGCCCGGGGTGGGTCTGCTGGGCATAGCTCACCGAGATGCTCCGGCAGCCGTGGGCACGGAAGAACAGCGCCTCCAGCACACTGATGGCCACGAGCTGGCTCGGCGGGCAGAGCTGGCCGAGCATGCAGCCGCCGAACGTCTCCAGGTGCGGCTCGGCGCCCAGGTCGCGCGCGTGGGAGAAGAGTTCGGTGCACTCCTGCCAGGCTGCGATCGATGAGGCCAGGGGAGTACGACCGTAGGGCAGGCAGTAGGAGACCGGGCCGCCCTCGGTGGCGTCCAGGCCGAGGTCGATGAGCCTGCGGAAGATGTGCTGCGGGAGGGACGAGCCGTGCCGCACCTGGACGGGGAAGTCGGGGCCCGCGACGCCGTCGAGTACCGCCCGGGTCGTGGCGCCGGGGTGGGTGACGATCGGGTAGCCGTTGAGCGGCGTGCCCGCGCGCAGGGCGGGTTCGACGGCGTCGAGGTCCCCGACCCTGGTGTAGCTGTCGAGGGTGACGGTGCCCACGGTGTGTGCTCGCGCCGCCCTGGTGGCGGTCAACCCCGCGCGCATGTGCCCCGGATCGCTGAAACCCATCCGGGGCTGCACCACGAGCGCACCGTTCGCCGCGCGGGCGCGCACGAAGGCGCCGAACCCCTGCCGTCTGTGCGGTGGGGCGTCCGGGACACGTGCGGTCACTCGGGTCCCCCGATGGACAGGCCGCGCCGGGGAGCGGCCGGGAGCGCGGCCACGAACGCCGTGAACTCGACGGGGTGGGCGGCCCGGTCGGGGAATACGGCGTCGAAGCCGGCCTCGAGCAGCTCCGGCGCGAAGAGGGAGGCGTCCTCGTCGGACACCGTGAGTTTGCCGCCGATCACCGTGGGAGTGGCGACCAGTTCCGGGCAGTCACGCAGCCGGGCGACCACGCGAAGGCCGTCGGTGCGGCCGTGCCCGTTGACGCTGCCCAGGACGATCAGCGCAGGATCGATCCTGCGGCATGTCTCGACCAGGACGGCGTCCGGTACGCAGGGGCCGAGGTTGACCACGTGATAGCCGAGTTCCTCGATGAGGAGCTGCAGGTAGACCAGGTTCCAGGTGTGCGCGTCACTCGCCAGTCCCGACACCACAACAGTGCCGCGGAACGGTGTCGCCGACGAGGCGCTGCCCGCGGCGACTTCCATCGTCTGCTGTGCCACGGTTCCCCCCTTTGTTTGTAGATGGTGAAGTCGCTGCGAGACCGAAGGGGGTCGCGTCGCGACTGACCCTCCTCACTGGGAAAGGCTCTCCAGAGGAGCTCGGCTGAGTTCCAGGCACTCCTTCTTGATGTTGTCGATCAGCATGAGGGTCGCGCGTGCCGACGGAAGAATTGTGTGGCCGTCGCGCGTGAGAGTCGTGCCGCCGGAACTCCGGGTGAACAATTTGATGCCCAGCGACCGCTCGAGGCAGATGATCTGATAGCTGATTGCCGGCTGCGAGTAACCCAGCTTCTTGGCCGCGAGATCCATGCGGCCGATCTCCGCTATCGCCACGAAGGCCCGTAGTTCACGCTCCTGCATCGGGGCTCCCATCATGGGACGGATTTAGTGGAGCGCCACGCTAGCGGGCGCATATCTCGGCAGCCACGGCCACTGCAGGAACATGCGACGGTGCGGAGCGGGCCCACGGGCCGCCTGCGGCACCGCTGTTGGCACCAAGATGTCGAACCTCTGACCGAACACTCCAGGCCGATCCAAGCGTGTCTAGGTTGACCCTGTGAGAGGGCAGGACCTGCCCCCCGGGAAAGACGCTTTCCGAGAGGTAGACGTGGCGCAATCCGGAATCGGTCTCGACGAAGCTACCGAGCTTCTCTACCGGAGAATGCTCCGACAGTCCAACTGGCGGATGCAGGAACTGGCGAGGACCCTGAAGTGGCCGGCGCACGAGCTGGTGCAGGCGATGGACACGCTGCTGGCCGAGGGCCTGGCCAGCGTGTCACCCGAGGACCCCGCGGCGTTTCGCGCGGTCGAGCCGTGCATCGCTCTCCCGGAGCTGCTGGCCCAGTCCATGTACGAGGGGCGTTCGCCGCAGCCCAGCCCGGCTGCGATCGACCGCTTCATCGCCCTGCACGAGCGGGCGGTGGAGCGCATCGAGGAGTCCGTCGGCGGCGGGTACCGCGACGACGCGTCCACCGTCATCGAGCGCATGGTCGCCAAGGCCGAGGATGACGTGGTGCTCCTCGTGCCCGGCCACGTGCCGGGGGGCTTCGCCTTCTCCCGTCCCCTGGTGGACATGAGCCTGCGCCGCGGCACGCGGCTACGGGCCGTCTGGTCGAGCGCCGTCTTCCGCGCCTCACCGGCCGGAGTCCACGCGCAGTGGCTGGCCCAGCAGGGCGTACCGCCCCGCATGGTCGACTCGGTGCCGCTGTGCGCCATGATCATGGATGGCGCGGCGGCCGTGGTGGTCGACGACGCCTACAAGTCCCGGGTGGTGCGCTCCGCCGCTGAGCTCGACTCCCTGTGCGCCCTCGCCGATCGCTTGTGGGAACGGGGCACGGCGGTACGTCACCTCACCCGCACTCCCGGTGGCGCGGCGTGTCGAAGACCCCGCAAGGAAATCGTTCTGCGCCTGCTGGCCGAGGGGCTCACCGACGACGCCATCGCCCGCCGGCTGGGGTGCAGTGTCCGTACCGTACGCAACGATGTCGCCGCGGCCATGGTCGCACTCGACGCGCGTAGCAGGTTCCAGGCAGGTGCGCGGGCCATGCAGGTGGGCCTGATCTGAGGAACGTCCCCGGGTGCCCTCGGACGTCACCGTCGGCACCCGGGCGCCCGGGTCGCCCCCATCGGCGCCGCAAACCGGCCCCGGGGACGACCCATACGCCGTGCCGTCGCCCACGCGCCCCTGCTCCGGGTCGCGTTACGGGTGCGGGCCGAGCGAGCGGTCACCCGGTGCGCGACGCCACGAAGTCGCACAGGCTGTCGAGCGTGAACCGCGCGTCCCGCGGCGGCAGTGCACGCAGTCCCGTCCTGGCCCGCTCCAGCCGATGGCGCAGGATCTCCTCACTGCGGACCCTGGCCCGGGACGTGGCGAACAGGTCCAGAAAGCGACGATGCCATCCGGAGCCCGCCGCGGGCCCGACCGCCAGCACCTCACGCAACTCGGCGTCACAGGCGTCGGTGCCCTGCCTGACCAGCACCACCGGCAGGCTGGGCACGTCCATGAGCAGGTCCCTGCCCCGCTCCTTGCCGCTGGACGACTCGGGAGACAGCAGGTCCAGCAGGTCGTCGGCGATCTGGAAGGCGATGCCGAGCTGTTCGCCGTAGGTGACGAGGACGTCCGCGACGGCGCGGGGGGCACCCGCCTGGAGGGCGCCGACCCCCAACGACATGGCCAGCAGCGCGGCGGTCTTGCCGACGGTGACCTCGAAGTAGTGCTCCAGGGGATCGCCGCCCGGCGTCGGACCGACGAGTTCCCTCATCTGGCCTGCGACGATGCGGTTCACCGTGCGGGCGTTGAGCGCGAGCGCCTCGGGCACCAGGTCGGCGGAGAGCCGGGCGGCCCGCGCCAGGAGCAGGTCGCCGGCGAGGACCGCCGGCCGGTTGCCCCACAGGGCGTTGGCGCTGGCGGAGCCGTGGCGGGCGGTGGCGCGGTCCACGACGTCGTCGTGATAGAGCGAGGCGAGGTGGACCAGTTCGACGGTGACGGCCGCCCGGTCGATGCCCGGGGCCGCCGGGTCCCCGAACTCCGCGGCGAGCAGCACCAGCAGCGGCCGCAGACGCTTGCCGCCCGTGGCCGCCAGATGTCCGGCGAGTGCCCCGACACGGGGGTCGGAGGCATCGCGCGTGCACGCGTGGAGCAGGTGTTCCGCGTCGGACAGTGCCTCGCCCAACCGGGCCTGGAAGGCGGGCGCCTGGGGACCCAGCCGCCGCAACAGCCCGGCGGCGTGTACGCGGTGGCCGTCCGGCGCGTCGTACAGCTGCTCTGCGGTCACGGGGAAAGCCGTCCTGTCGGGAGCCTGTGGGCGCACTCGCGTGTCTTCGCATTTCCGGCTGCAATCCTCGCAGCGCCTCCGAGGAGCGACAACGCAGTGGCAGGAAGGTGCCATTGAAATGAGAGTTGATAGCAAAGCGGGAAAGTCTCCGAACTTTGTATCAAAGGCGGCATGTTGATGCCACGTTTTTTTCGCCGAGGCAACCATGGGTAACGCGCGGCGATAATCAGTGCGCCTTTGCAACCCCTGAGAAGGAGCATCCCCTCATGTTCGGACGGGTTGGACGGTCCGCCGTCAAACACCCCTGGCTGACCATATTGGCGTGGGTGATCGCGGCAATTGGCGTGGCCGCCTTGGCGCCGCCCCTCAAGCAGGTCAGCGATCAGGCCGAATTCCTGCCCTCGCAATACGAATCGGTGCAGGTCGGGGAACTCCAGAAGAAGGCATTTCCGCAGCAGGAACAGCCCGCTTCGACCATCGTCTTCCGGCGCGAGGACAACGGCAGGCTGACCAAGGCCGACCTGTCGGACGTCCACAAGATCGCCGAGGCGCTGGAGAGCAAGGGCCTCGAGAAGATCAGCAAGGTGGAATCGGGTCCGCGGGCGGTGTCCGCCAACGGTGAGATCGCCCTGGCGAGCGTCCTCGCGACGACCAAGAATCCCTACGACGAGACCCTGATCGACTCGGTCCGGGAAATGCGCGAAGAGGCGAAACCCCTCATCGAGGGCACCTCGCTGCACATGGGGATCACCGGAGCGGCGGCGACCGCGCTGGACACCCAGGAGTCCGCCGGCAACACCGACGCCCTGATCATGATGGCGACGCTGGTGCTGCTCATCGTGCTGCTCGCGGCGATCTTCCGCAGCCCCCTCATCGCGATCCTGCCGGTCCTCGTCATCGTCCTGGTCTTCGTGGCGGTCAACGGCCTGATCGGTATCGCCTCCGAGATCGGCGGGCTGGAGGCGGACGCCTCGATCGGGTCGATGCTGATCGTGGTGCTGTTCGGCGTCGGCACCGACTACATCCTGTTCCTCCTGTTCCGCTACCGGGAGTTCCTGCGCCGCGGACAGGCACCCAAGGAGGCGATGGCCAACGCCGTCACGCGGGTCGGGGAGACCATCGCCTCGGCCGCCGGCGCGGTGATCGTCGCCTTCCTCGCGCTGCTTCTCTCCAGCCTGGGCATGCTGAAGGTGCTCGGCCCGGCGCTGGCGATCTCGGTGGCTGTCACCCTGGTGGCCGCACTGACACTCGTGCCGGCGGTGTTCTCCCTGTTGGGCACCAAGGCCTTCTGGCCGTCCAAGGCGTGGAGCAAGGAACCCAAGCACGTCCTCGCCGGCCGCGCCGCCTCGCTCACCGCCCGCCGGCCGGGGCTGGTCGCCGCCGTCTCCGGCGGTCTGCTCGCGGTGCTCGCGACGGGGGCCTTCGGCCTCCACACCATCTTCGACGGCGGCAATTCGCTGCCGCAGGACCTGGAGTCGGTCCAGGCGTCCAAGGAGTTGCAGCGCGGCTTCGCGGCCGGGCAGACCGACCCGACGTGGATCCTGCTGGAGGCGAAGGACGGCGGCCGGCTGCAGCAGGGGCAGATCGATGCCTATGCCAAGGACCTGTCCGCCACCGGCTTCGGGCGCGTGACGCCCGGCATCCTCGCGCCCAAGGGCGACGTCGCCCAGTTCGGCGTCGCACTCGAGTACAAGCCCACCAGCGACAAGGCCGTCGAACTGCTCGACGGCCCGCTCCGGGACGCGGCCCACGAGGCAGCCCCGGAGGGCACTCGCGCCCTCGTCGGAGGCACTTCCGCCGTACTCGCCGACATCCAGGACGCCACCAAGCGGGACTATTCCGTGGTCTTCCCGGCCGCGGGCCTGGCCATCATGCTGATCCTCGGTCTGCTGCTGCGCAGCGTCGTCGCGCCGGTGCATCTGATGATCGCGGTCGGCCTCGGCTTCGCGGCGACGCTGGGTGCCACGGTCTTCCTCTTCCAGAACGTCGGAGGCGAGGCGGGCCTGCCCTTCGCCCTCCCGGTGATCGTCTATCTGTTCGTCGTCGCGATCGGCACCGACTACAACATCCTCATGGTGGCGCGATTGCGCGAGGAGGTGGCGCACGGCAGGACCCCGGTCGAGGCCGTCCGCGAGGCCATCACCCACTCCGCGTCCACCATCGGCACCGCGGCCGTCATCCTGGCAGGCACCTTCGGCGTCCTGCTGCTGGCACAGAACGCCATGCTCCGCCAGATGGGTTTCGCGGTGGCCTTCGGCATCCTGCTCACCGCCTTCGTGATGGCGCTGCTGCTGGTGCCCGCGGTGACGACGCTGCTCGGCCACCGGACGTGGTGGCCCGGCAAGGTCCGGGTCGAACCGGTCCCGGAAAGCGTGCCGGAGCCGCCCGCGCAGGAACACGTCGCCGCGCGGACGTAGCCGCAGCCGGGCCGGGCCCCTTCGGATCACGTGGCCGAGCGGGACGACCTGCCGGTCGAGCGCCGTGAACGGGTGAGGGCCTCCCGGCGTCGGTGTGGATCGCGACATCCACACCGACCGCCGGGAGGCCCCTGCGCATCACCGTGACGCTCCGTCGACGACGCACCGGCAGGCCGCGTCCGGCCCCGGTGCGCCGTCGGGGACGGCCGGCCGCGGCGCACCCCGGCCGCCACCCGGAACGGGGCGTGCCCGCGGGCCCGACCGATGCCTGGGGAAGTGGTCGCCGGAAGTCCCCGCGAGGGCGTACTCGGGCTTCCACCGAGCCGTTCACCCTGACGGTCAGTGGGTTCCCGAGGACGTCCTGCGGCTGTGGGCTGCCGTCGCCGCACCACGGCGGGGGGACGGCAGCGCGCGGGAGCGGCGCAGGGCGTCGGCGAGGTCGGCGGCGGCGTCGTAGACGACGGCTGCGAGCCACCGTTCCGGCAGCGAGTCCATCCGGCTCCGCGGTCCCGACACCGAGAGCGCGCCGGCCACCCGGTCTCCCACGTCCTGCACCGGCACGGCGAAAGCGATGTCCCCGGGGACCATGACGTCGGACCCGCGGGCCCATCCGCGCCGGCGTACCTGGGCGAGGTGGGCGGCCGTGAACCGCGCGCCGTGCAGCCCGTCGTGGATCTCCTCGGGCTCTTCCCAGGCCAGGAGCACCAGCGCGACAGGACCGACGGTGGCAGGCCGGGACATACCGACGGGAACCCGCTCCGTGCCGTTGGTCTCGGCACCGGCCGGGCCCGTCGCCACGCAGGTCTGCAGCCTGCCCCGGCGTCGCAGGATCCGGGTTTCGAGACCTGTCCTGGCGTGCAGCTCGGCCAGCACCGGGGCCGACGCCTGCGCCAGCCGGTCGTAGCGCGCCTCGACGGACATGGTGCCCAGGCGCGGCCCGAGCACGAAGCGGCCGTGGAAGTCCCGGCCGAGGAGTCCGAGGCGCTCCAGCGCGACCGCGATCCGGTGCACCGTGGGCCGGGTCAGACCGCTGCGGGAGACCAACTCGCTCAGCGGCGTCGGTGCCTGCTCCACGATCGCCAGCAGGGTGGACGCCTTGTCGAGCACGCCGACACCGCTGACCCACTCCTGCGGGAGGCTGATCATCGTCGTGCCGTCGGGAACAGCTGCCATGTTGTCCGGCCTCTTCTGCTCGCGTGGATCTCGTCAGTCCAGTGCAGCCGGGCTGTCCACGGACACCACCTCGACGTCCGGGACGATCCGGCGGATCAGTCCCGCCAGCGTGCGCCCGGGGCCGAGTTCGACCAGCCGGGTGCAGCCAAGGGTGCCGGTGAGGGTGTGGACGCTCTCCTCCCACAGCACAGGCGAGGTGAGCTGGCGGGTGCCGAGCTCGGTCCAGCCGCTGTCGCCGTCGTAGGCCCGTGCGTCGACGTTGGCCACCACCGGCAGATGCCGGGGCGCGGACGTGGTCTCCTTCAGCGCGGTCGCGAGAGCCTCCGCCGCGGGCGCCATGTACGGACTGTGGAACGCACCGCCGACCTGAACCCGGATGAGCTTGGCGCCGATCGAGGGCGCCTCCTCCGCGACCCGGCCGACCCCGTCCACGGACCCGGAGACCACGGTCTGCCCGGGGGCGTTGACGTTGGCGACCCACACGTCCTCCCCCCGCTCCCGTACGTCGGCCACGAGCTGCTCCACGTCCGGGAGAGGGGCCGCGACCAGGACGCCCATGGTGCCCTCGCGGGCGCCGGAGGCCTCCCGCATGGCACGGCCCCGCTTGGCGACGAGGGCCGCGGCGTCACCGAGGGTGAGGGCACCGGCCGCGGTGAGGGCGGCGTACTCGCCGAGGCTGTGCCCGGCGCAGGCCACCACGGGGCCGTCGAACGCGCCGCGCCGCACCGCCTCGGCGTGCGCGATCATCTCCACCGCGAACACGGACATCTGGGCCAGGTCGGTGCGCCGCAGCTGCTCCGTCGTGGCGTTCAGCAGCAGGTCGGGGATGTCCTCCCCGGTGGCCTCGGAAATCTCGGCGGTGATCTCCCAGGAGGGTGTGTCCCGCCACGCGGCGCCCATTGCCTGACGCTGTGTTCCCTGGCCGGGAAACACCAGACCGATCGACCGCTGATCCATGGATGCACCTTCCGCACGGAGTCGTCGAGGACACGGGACCCGCACCGGCCGGGCCGGCACGGGTCGCCGCGGACCGGCGGTTACGGGGGGAACCGCCGGAGACGGGGACCACCCCGAAGATGAGTCCCGTTCCCTGCGCGCCCATCCAACTGCCCGTGCGGTCGGGGAGGCAATGCGCGTTTCAGGAACCTGCGCCCGACCTCTTCACGTCCTGCCAGCACGTGGTGTTGCGCGGCAGCATCCCCAGCTCCGCGGCCCGGACCCCCGCCTGGAAGCGCGACGTGGCACCCAGCAGGGCCATGATCTCCGCGACGTAACGCCGGTACGTGCGCACGGAGACGGTCAGTTCGCGGGCCGCGACCTCGTCGGTGACGCCGGCCCGCATGGCGCCCAGGATCTGCCGGGCCAGCACCGCCCGGTCGCGGTCGCCGAACACGACGTCGTCCCGGGGCTCCAGGGCGGTGTTCCACAGGCTCTCGAAGAGCGTCCGGAGGGCCTCCAGCACCTCGGGCACCCGGATCAGGGACGCCCGGCGCTCGGCGGGCGGGCCGACCACCACCAGGGCGGTCGCGCCGTCGGCGATCAGCACCTGCAGGGGAGGCAGCCGCGCCACCCGGATCGACATCTGCTTCTGGCGCTCCGGGGGGAGCTGCTTGACGAAGGACTCACCCACCAGGTCCGGGCCGGCGAGCAGCCGCACCGCGACCGACTCCCGGGGGAAGTGCAGCAGTTCGGTCTCCAGCCGCCCGATCTTCTCCAGCCGCCTGCCCGGGGCCGGCACCCGCGAACGCAGGATGTCCACGGTCTCGCCGGACTGCTCGATCAGCTCACGGGTGGCGCCGATGAGGCTGCCGTAGCCACCGGGCAGCGCCGTGATGAGCTGCTCGCGCCGGCTGCGGTCCCGGTGCATGATCATCGTCGACTCGATGAGCTCTCTGAGCTGCAGAAGGGCATGCTCCAACTCGTCCCCCGATTGGCTGCACACGGTGTGCCCCCACTTCTCGCTGGATGTTCCGTTCGCCGGGTCGCCCCGCACGGCGTCCCGCCCCGCCGGTCACGGCGCCTTGGGAAGCAGTCCGATCTCCACGGCGCGGACACCGGCCTGGAAGCGGGACGACGCGTGCAACTCCCGCATTATCTCGGCCACATGACGCCGGTAGGTCCGCAGGGACACCTGAAGCTCGCGCGCGGCGGTGGCGTCGGTGCGCCCGGAGCGCAACTGCTCCAGGATGCGGCGGGTGAGGTCGGAGCGCAGCCGGGGGCTCAGCTCGGGGTGGTCGACGAGTTTGCGGCCGCGCGACCAGACGCCGACGTACAGCAGCTGGAGGGTGCTGACGGCGGCGGGGTCGGTGACGACGGCTGCCCTGCCGTCCTCGTCGCCCGTGGAACCGAGCCGCAGGAACGCGGACTTTCCGTCGACGACGACGATCCCGCACAGCTCGTGCGGGAAGACCCGCACGGCCGGGAGGCTGCGCAGCACGTCGGGCGCCATGTCGACGGCTGCCGGGCTGCACAGGACGCGCACGGTCACTCCGCTGGGCACCTGCACCAGCACGCGGAGCGCGGCCTGCACCAGAGCGGCCGACCCGGTGAGCGCAACGTTCACCGAACTGCGCGCCCGGGACACCAGTTCCTCGAGGGTGCTGGTGGTCCCCTCGGCGTCCATGTGGGTCAGGCCCGCCGTCGTCGCCGGGCGGCGGCGGTGCAGGGAGACCGTGTACTCGATCAGCCCCCGGGCCTGCAGCAGCGTCTGTTCCAGCCGAGCGGCATGGCCCTGAGGGGCGTTTTCTGCAAGCTCGCCGACCGTCGGTAGTTCGAACAAAGTGCCAGCCACGCGTGCGCCCCCATGTTGTTTCACATTGCGTCGCCGCGCGTGTACCGGCTCAGGATGGCCCCGGCCCAGTGACGCTGAGTGTGTCACTGCCGGCCCCCGCTCGGCGCTTTGTTTAAACCAGAAGTTAATCTCGTGCCAACCACGACGCATTGCCTCCCGGTCAAGGAAAAGGCGTGTTGTGCATCGATCGTGGGGTTTGTGCTCTTGGTGCGGTCGAAATCAGGTGTAGGTAATCACGACTTCCCGACGATATCCAGTTCTCGTGGTGCTGTCAGTGACAGCAAGCTGCAGAGGCAGTGACCGGAACCGGCGCCGCTGCCACCGCTTTGGGTGCTATGGGGACGGTTACTCGCGCGTATTCGGCCCGCGCTGACGCCTAGTTGCCAACTTCGCCTGGTGTGCCGCCGTTGTCGCCCCGGGCTCGTGTGGTAGCCGTCGTGCCGTCGGGGGAGATGCCAACCAAACGGTCAATCGGAATGAACCCGCCTATAGAGAAGCTTTGGGTCGACGGACGTTCATTCGCACAGTTCCCTGTTTGAGCAACGTTCAGCAGACTCGGTGGCATTGGCAACGAAGCGGACGATCCCTGTTCCCCGGTACGCCGCTCTCCGGCCGGTGATCGCCGACTCCGCCACCGGAGTTCTCCGCCCCGGACAACCGGGACACGAGTGGCCGCATCGGCAGGATATCGGGTCGCGACTCCCGTGATCTATACCAATGACAATTCCCCTGAAGGAACGTGAGCAACAGTCTCCTTTGCTGCTGGGGAATGTGTCCAGAGAGATTGCGGGGAACTACGGCTGGGGGTGTGCGGGCTGTCGGGAGGCTGGTGGGGCGGGGCGTCGGCGTGGTGGTTTCGGTGGATTGTTCGTACGCCGGTTCCAGCTGTCGGCTGTCGGCTGTCGGCTGTCGGCAGTCGGCAGTCGGCAGGCGGCAGACGGCTGACGCACGCGCCCGGAGCCTCGACCCACCGGAGACGCAACGCCCGGCATGCTGCCGGCCCCTGTGTCTTACCGGCGAGCGGACCGACGCCGTGCCGGAGTGCCTCGCGGACGCGGTACGGGCCGCAGAAGGACGCGCGGTAAAGGCCTCAGGCGGGAAGGTGAGGCCCCCGGACCGGGGACCCGGGCCGACGGGACCGGGCTCACGAAAGAGGGGCAGGTCCCGCGTGATCGCCCGGTTGTCAGTGCCGGGCCGTAGGGTGGTCGGGCTATGACGAAGCCCTCACTTCCCGATCTCCTGCACGCCGCCGTCACCGCCGTCGGCGGTACGGAGCGCCCCGGCCAGGTGGCCATGGCCGAAGCCGTCGCCCGGGCCGTCGACGACGGTTCCCACCTGCTGATCCAGGCCGGCACCGGCACCGGCAAGTCGCTCGGCTACCTGGTGCCCGCCCTCGCGCAGGGAGAGCGGGTCGTGGTCGCGACGGCCACGCTGGCCCTGCAGCGCCAGCTCGTGGAACGGGACCTGCCGCGCACGGTGGAGGCGCTGCATCCGCTGCTGCGCCGCCGCCCGGAGTTCGCCATGCTGAAGGGCCGGTCGAACTACCTCTGCCTGCACCGCCTGCACGAGGGCGTCCCGCAGGACGAGGAGGAGGGCCTCTTCGACCAGTTCGAGGCCGCCGCACCCACCAGCAAGCTGGGCCAGGACCTCCTGCGGCTGCGCGACTGGGCCGACGAGACCGAGTCCGGAGACCGGGACGGCCTCACCCCGGGCGTGTCGGACCGTGCCTGGTCCCAGGTGTCGGTGTCGTCCCGCGAGTGCCTGGGCGCCACCAAGTGCGCGTACGGCGCCGAGTGTTTCGCCGAGACGGCCCGGGAGCGGGCCAAGCTCGCCGAGGTCGTCGTCACCAACCACGCGCTGCTCGCGATCGACGCCATCGAGGGCGCCCCGGTCCTCCCGCAGCATGAGCTCCTGATCGTCGACGAGGCGCACGAACTGGTCTCCCGTGTCACCGGCGTCGCCACGGGCGAGCTCACCCCGGGCCAGGTCAACCGCGCGGTGCGCCGCGCCGCGAAGCTGGTCGACGAAAAGGCCGCCGACCAGCTCCAGACCGCCGCCGAGGGCTTCGAGCGGCTGATGGAGCTGGCGCTGCCGGGCCGCCTGGAGGAGATCCCGGACGACCTCGGCTATGCCCTTGCGGCGCTGCGCGACGCGTGCCGCACGGTGATCTCCGCGCTCGGCACGACCCGCGACAAGTCCGTCCAGGACGAGGACGCGGTGCGCAAGCAGGCGCTGGCCAGTGTGGAGAACGTCCACGCGGTGGCCGAGCGCATCACCCACGGCGCGGAATGGGACGTCGTCTGGTACGAGCGGCACGACCGCTTCGGAGCGTCCCTGCGCGTGGCCCCCATGTCGGTGTCGGGTCTGCTGCGGGAGAAGCTGTTCGCGGACCGCTCGGTGGTGCTGACCTCCGCGACCCTGAAGCTGGGCGGTGACTTCAACGGCGTGGGAGCCTCCCTGGGCCTGGCCCCGGAGGGCACGGAGGGCGACGACCTGCCGCAATGGAAGGGCGTGGACGTCGGCTCCCCCTTCGACTACCCGAGGCAGGGCATCCTCTACGTCGCCAAGCACCTGTCGCGCCCCGCGCGCGACGGCGACCGCGCCGACATGCTCGAGGAGCTGGCGCAGCTCATCCAGGCGGCCGGCGGGCGCACCCTCGGGCTGTTCTCGTCGATGCGCGCCGCGCAGCTCGCCGCGGAGGAACTGCGCTCCCGGATTCCCGAGTTCCCGATCCTCCTTCAGGGCGAGGAGACGCTCGGCGAGCTGATCAAAAATTTCGCGGCCGACCCGAAGACCTGCCTGTTCGGCACGCTGTCGCTCTGGCAGGGCGTCGACGTGCCGGGCCCGAGCTGCCAGCTCGTCGTCATGGACAAGATCCCGTTCCCGCGCCCGGACGACCCGCTGATGAGCGCCCGCCAGAAGGCGGTGGAGGACAACGGGGGCAATGGCTTCATGGCGGTCGCCGCCACGCACGCGGCGCTGCTCATGGCCCAGGGCGCCGGTCGTCTCGTCCGCGCCTCGGGCGACCGCGGCGTGGTCGCCGTACTGGACCCCAGGCTGGCGACGGCCCGCTACGGCAGCTTCATCAAGGCGTCACTGCCCGACTTCTGGTACACCACGGACCGTAACCAGGTCCGCCGATCCCTGGCAGCGATCGACGTGGCGGCCCAGGCCGCCACGGAGTAGGTCCGGCGCCGCCCACGACAGTCTCCAGTGCGGGGGCCCCGCAGTGATCGACCGGCGCAGCAGGCCAGCGGCGCCGGTTCGGGGACAGACCGGGTGACGGGCACAAAACGGGGCCCCGGAACCGGCGCAGGGGTTCCGGGGCCCGGTCAGGGAGCGGGTGCGGGTGTGGTGCGGGGCACGCCCGCCGCGGGGGTCACACGCGGCGGAGTACGGCCACCACCTTGCCGAGGATGGTCGCGTCGTCACCGGGGATCGGCTCGTAGGCGGCGTTGTGGGGGAGGAGCCAGACGTGGCCGTCCTCGCGCTTGAAACGCTTGACGGTGGCCTCGCCGTCGAGCATCGCGGCGACGATGTCACCGTTCTCGGCGACGGGCTGGCGGCGCACGGTGACCCAGTCGCCGTCGCAGATGGCGGCCTCGATCATCGAGTCGCCTACCACCTTGAGGACGAACAGTTCGCCGTCGCCGACGAGCTGCCGGGGCAGGGGAAAGACGTCCTCGACCGACTCCTCGGCGAGGATCGGGCCGCCGGCGGCGATACGGCCGACCAGCGGGACGTACGACGCGGCGGGCTTCCCGGCGGTGTCCGTGGGCTGCACGGAGGCGGCCTGGTCGCTGCCACGCACCTCGTAGGCGCGCGGGCGGTGCGGGTCGCGGCGCAGGAAGCCCTTGCGCTCGAGTGCCATCAGCTGGTGGGCGACGGACGAGGTGCTCGACAGGCCCACGGCCTGGCCGATCTCCCGCATCGACGGCGGGTACCCCCGGCGCTGCACCGAGTCCCTGATGACCTCGATCACCCGGCGCTGCCGGTCGGTGAGTCCGGAACTGTCCGCCCGGATGCCGGGAGGTCGCCCGGGCAGGGAGCGCTTTGCCCCCTCGGGATTCGTGGCGCCGTTCACCGCGTGCACCGGCTCAAGTCGGCCCTGGGAGCGGTCCTGGGCAGTGATGGTGGTGGCACTGGCTGCGGTCGTGGTCACGTTGGCCCCTCTCGATGGTCTCCCTGCTGAACAACGGTAGTTGCTTTCGAAAGGTTGCGCCAAACACACGTTCGAGTGAAAAAACGCGAATCAATCGACGCGACCAAGAGTCCAGGTGTATTGCTGCCACGTTGCCGGGATCGGGTGAATGCATCCGTCGCTGTACTCTTCACCGCCGGGCGGCGGACTTGTCGGGTGCTGCCCAGTCTGTCATCCGGCCTTCCGGCGGCCGGTGCCGGACCTCGGTGTCCGCGGCGGACGCGCCTTCCCTCCCGGTGTGCCCGCGCCGTCCCCGCACGCTCCGCGACCATGCGGCTGCGACACGCGAGTGCGGTGCGTACGGGAGCCAATCCCCACATCTAGTGGTTGGATTGCATCGGCGGCCCAGAAGTTGTGGTCCCCCCGGTCTGCGGGCCGCAGGAGATCGCCTATGCTTGGGGCTGCTTCGCGGGGCCCGAGCGGCCCGGCGAGGTCATGGAGTCTGCTGTGAGGAGGGTTGGGAACCATGCACTGCCCCTTCTGCAGGCACCCCGACAGCCGCGTCGTCGACAGCCGTACGACCGACGACGGCACGTCGATCCGCAGGCGCCGCCAGTGCCCTGACTGCTCCCGTCGTTTCACGACCGTGGAGACGTGTTCGCTCATGGTGGTCAAGCGGTCCGGAGTCACCGAGCCGTTCAGCCGCACCAAGGTCATCAACGGCGTGCGCAAGGCGTGCCAGGGCCGGCCGGTCACCGAGGACGCGCTCGCGCAGCTCGGCCAGCGGGTCGAGGAGGCGGTGCGGGCCACCGGAAGTGCCGAGCTGACCACGCACGACGTGGGGCTGGCCATACTCGGCCCCTTGCAGGAGCTCGACCTCGTCGCCTATCTGCGATTCGCCTCCGTCTACCGGGCGTTCGACTCGCTCGAGGACTTCGAGGCCGCGATCGTGGAACTGAGGCAGCAGACGGGGCGCACCGGCGCGGACGACGAGGACCGCGAGGGCGCGGGGGGCCAGGGAGACGGCCGCGGGCCGGCGGGGACCGGACAGGTCCCCGAACCCGCGGGTGCCGCCGACTGACCGGCGGGCCGGACCCGGACCACGAGACCGGGCCGGCCGTACGGCGGCGACGAGGAAGACCTGTCGTGGGCGGCGTCCGAGATGCCCGCGACACCAGACAGAACACCGTGCCACGGGAACAATCGGGGCACTTCAGGGCGTTTTCGCCCGTACAGGGAGGCGGCATGACAGAGACGGCGAGCGGTCCGGCACGGAGTTCCCGAGCCAAGAGCACCAAGGGCGGGAAGGGACTCAGGATCGAGCGCATCCACACCACCCCGGGGGTCCACCCCTACGACGAGGTGGAGTGGGAGCGCCGTGACGTCGTCATGACCAACTGGCGCGACGGCTCGGTCAACTTCGAGCAGCGCGGCGTCGAGTTCCCCGGCTTCTGGTCGGTGAACGCGGTCAACATCGTCACCAGCAAGTACTTCCGCGGGGCTGTCGGCACCCCGCAGCGCGAGACCAGCCTCAGGCAGCTGATCGACCGCATCGTGCGCACGTACCGGAAGGCCGGCGAGGACCACAAGTACTTCGCCTCGCCCGCCGACGCCGAGATCTTCGAGCACGAGCTGGCGTACGCCCTCCTGCACCAGATCTTCAGCTTCAACAGCCCCGTCTGGTTCAACGTCGGGACCACGCAGCCCCAGCAGGTCTCGGCCTGCTTCATCCTGTCCGTCGACGACTCCATGGAGTCGATCCTCGACTGGTACAAGGAAGAGGGAATGATCTTCAAGGGCGGTTCGGGCGCGGGCCTGAACCTGTCCCGCATCCGTTCCTCCAAGGAACTGCTGTCCTCCGGCGGCAACGCCTCGGGTCCGGTCTCCTTCATGCGCGGCGCCGACGCCTCCGCCGGCACCATCAAGTCCGGTGGTGCCACGCGCCGCGCCGCCAAGATGGTCGTCCTCGACGTCGACCACCCGGACATCGAGGACTTCATCGAGACCAAGGTGAAGGAAGAGGAGAAGATCCGCGTCCTGCGCGACGCGGGCTTCGACATGGACCTGGGCGGCGACGACATCACGTCCGTCCAGTACCAGAACGCCAACAACTCGGTCCGCGTGAACGACGAGTTCATGAAGGCGGTGGAGGGCGGCGGGCAGTTCGGCCTGCGCGCCCGTATGACCGGCGAGGTCATCGAGGAGATCGACGCCAAGCACCTCTTCCGCAGGATCGCCGAGGCCGCCTGGGCCTGCGCCGACCCCGGCATCCAGTACGACGACACCATCAACGCCTGGCACACCTGCCCCGAGTCCGGCCGGATCACCGCGTCGAACCCGTGCAGCGAGTACATGCACCTGGACAACACGTCCTGCAACCTGGCCTCGCTGAACCTGATGAAGTTCCTCAAGGACGACGGCCTGGGCAACCAGTCCTTCCAGGCCGACCGCTTCCAGAAGGTCGTCGAGCTGGTCATCACCGCGATGGACATCTCGATCTGCTTCGCCGACTTCCCGACCCAGAAGATCGGCGAGAACACCCGCGCCTTCCGTCAGCTCGGCATCGGCTACGCCAACCTCGGCGCCCTGCTGATGGCCACCGGCCACGCCTACGACTCCGACGGCGGCCGTTCCCTCGCCGGCTCCATCACCTCCCTGATGACCGGCACGGCCTACCGGCGCTCCGCCGAACTCGCCGCGGTCGTCGGACCCTACGACGGCTACGCCCGCAACGCCGACGCCCACAAGCGCGTCATGAAGCAGCACGCCGACGCCAACGGCAGGGCCGTCCGCATGGACGACCTGGACACCCCGGTGTGGGCCGCCGCCACCGAGGCCTGGCAGGACGTCGTCCGTCTCGGCGACAAGAACGGCTTCCGCAACTCCCAGGCGTCCGTGCTCGCCCCGACCGGCACCATCGGCCTCGCGATGTCCTGCGACACCACCGGTGTCGAGCCCGATCTCGCGCTGGTCAAGTTCAAGAAGCTGGTCGGCGGCGGCTCGATGCAGATCGTCAACGGCACGGTCCCGCAGGCCCTGCGCCGCCTGGGCTACCAGGAGGAGCAGATCGAGGCGATCGTCGCCCACATCGCCGACCACGGCAATGTGATCGACGCCCCCGGCCTCAAGCCCGAGCACTACGAGGTGTTCGACTGCGCCATGGGCGAGCGCGCCATCTCCCCGATGGGCCACGTCCGCATGATGGCCGCGATCCAGCCGTGGATCTCCGGCGCCATCTCCAAGACGGTGAACATGCCGGAGACGGCGACCGTCGAGGAGGTCGAGGAGATCTACTACGAGGCCTGGAAGCTCGGCGTCAAGGCCCTCGCGATCTACCGCGACAACTGCAAGGTCGGCCAGCCCCTCTCCGCGAAGACCAAGGAGAAGGAGAAGGTGGAGATCACCGAGAAGGCCGAGGAGACGATCCGTACCGCGGTCGAGAAGGTGGTCGAGTACCGCCCGGTCCGCAAGCGCCTCCCCAAGGGCCGCCCCGGCATCACCACGTCCTTCACCGTCGGCGGCGCCGAGGGCTACATGACCGCCAACTCCTACCCGGACGACGGTCTCGGCGAGGTCTTCCTGAAGATGTCCAAGCAGGGCTCCACCCTCGCGGGCATGATGGACGCCTTCTCCATCGCGGTCTCCGTCGGCCTGCAGTACGGCGTGCCGCTGGAGACGTACGTCTCGAAGTTCACCAACATGCGCTTCGAGCCGGCCGGTATGACGGACGACCCGGACGTGCGGATGGCGCAGTCGATCGTCGACTACATCTTCCGTCGCCTGGCGCTGGACTTCCTGCCCTTCGAGACGCGTTCCGCGCTCGGCATCCACTCCGCCGAGGAGCGCCAGCGCCACCTGGAGACCGGTTCGTACGAGCCGACCGACGAGGAACTGGACGTCGAGGGCCTGGCCCAGTCGGCGCCCCGCGCCCAGGAACTGAAGGCCGTCAGCGCGCCGCAGACCGGGACGGAGGCCGTCAAGCCGGCCCCGCAGCAGGCGCACACCAGTGCCGAACTGGTGGAGATGCAGCTGGGCATCCAGGCGGACGCCCCGCTGTGCTTCTCCTGCGGTACGAAGATGCAACGGGCGGGCTCCTGCTACATCTGCGAGGGCTGCGGCTCGACGAGCGGGTGCAGCTGACCGCACACCGGGCGCTCAACGCTGATCGCTGAGCGCCGAGACGTCGAAGGGGACCGGCCACCGGCCGGTCCCCTTCTGCTCTGCCTCTGTTCCGCCGTTTCCGTATCCGTGCCGTACTCAGCGGCGCAGCGCGCCCATCGTCCTGGTGAAGGTGGCCGGGTCGGCGTCGGAGCCGTGCACACCGGGACGGAAGTCCCAGGCGCCGCTCTCGTCCCGGACGAACTCCGCCACCGTCGCCGCCGTCGAGCCGGGGACACCGCCGAAGTCGTCCTCGGCGAGGACCGTGTAGCCCTCCCGGATGCGCATGGCCACGCTGTCCACGGTCGCGAACGTCTTGTCGCCCTGCCGTTGCTGGATGACGACGCCGACCAGCACGCGCGCGTACCGTTCGCTGAGCCGGTCGAGCTCCAGCGTCATGACCTCGTCCCAGCCGAAGCCCTTGCCGTCCGAGCTGTCCCGGTTCAGCATGATCGTGCCGTCGGGGGAGCGGCTGTCGAAATGCACCAGATAGTCGGCGTCGCCGTGCGGGTCGCTCGCGAGGTACGTACCGGCGACCAGGTCGAGATCGGCGGGCGGTTCCCCCGCCGGACTCGGATCCCACTTCAGCGAGACCTCGACCTTGCGGATTCCCTTGCCCAGACCGTTCACCTGATGTCCCCTTCCCCGTCCTGCCTCGCGTACTGCCTCTGCACGCCCTTCCCCAACCGCTCCTCAGCCAGGGCTGATTGCCATCCTCCCACGCAGGGGGCGCCGCGCGCCGGGAAGCGGTACGTCCGAGCGTGACCGGCGCCACGCTCGGTGGCCGTACGATGGCGCGGTGCTGGTCAAGTGGATTCGCTGCACCGTCGTGGACCGTCGCGGGTTCGAACGGGGGCAGCGGAAATGGGCGGGGCTTCTGGGTGAGCCGGGATTTCGCGGACAGGGCGGTGGCTGGAGCCGGGGGCGGCCGGACGTGGCGCACGTCTTCGCCTTCTGGGAGAGCCGCGCCTTCTACGACTCCTTCATGGCGCGTTCCCACGACCGGCTCGCCATGGCCCAGTCGGGCACCTTCAAGGACGCCCAGGCACGGCTGTTCGACTACCGCTTCGACGTGAAGACCGGCTTCGAACCGCGCTTCACCGACGCCGACCTGCTGCGGGTCGCGCTGTGCCGGGTCCGCGAGGAGCGCGCCGAGCACTTCACGCTGATGCAGGAGAAGGTGTGGAACCCGGCGATGGCCGGCTCGCCGGGCATGATCCGGGGGCTGTTCGGCGAGGCACCGGGCCACGAGTACCTGATCCTGTCCATGTGGCGCTCGGCGGCCGAGCACGGGAAGTACCGCACCGAACGGGTGGAACGGCTCGCCCTGCGGGCCCAGACGGAGGCCGACATCGCCGCCCTCACGGGGGACGTCGTGGACCTCGAACCCGCCTGGACGGTCTGATTTCGGACCGTCCGCCGTCGCGGCACGCGCGTGCCGTCGTGCGGGATCTGTGTGACCTACGCCGTATGGGGCCCGTACGGGTGCTCGGGTGCCGCCGACCCGATCTAGTGTGCTGGCATGGCACGACCACGGCGCATCGTCCTTGTCCGGCACGGCGAGTCAACGGGCAATGTTGATGACTCCGTCTACGAGCGGGAGCCCGACCACGCTCTCGCCCTCACCGAACGAGGCAGACAGCAGGCCGAGGGGACGGGCAAGATCCTGCGCGACCTGTTCGGCCGCGAACGGATCAGTGTGTACGTCTCCCCGTACCGCCGCACGCACGAGACACTGCGGGGCTTCGGCCTCGACCCCGAGCGGATACGGGTGCGTGAGGAGCCCCGGCTGCGCGAGCAGGACTGGGGCAACTGGCAGGACCGCGACGACGTCCGACTCCAGAAGGCCTACCGGGACGCGTACGGCCACTTCTTCTACCGCTTCGCGCAGGGCGAGTCCGGGGCCGACGTGTACGACCGGGTGGGCGGCTTCCTGGAGAGCCTGTACCGCAGCTTCGAGGCGCCGGACCACCCGCCCAACGTCCTGATCGTGACGCACGGCCTGGCGATGCGGCTGTTCTGCATGCGCTGGTTCCACTGGACCGTGGCCGAGTTCGAGTCGCTGGTCAATCCCGGGAACGGGGAGATGAGGATGCTCGTTCTCGGGGGTGACGGGAAGTACCGGCTCGACCGGCCGTTCGCACGCTGGCGTGACCCGGAGCCGTTCGGGATCACTGGATGAAGTGGGCAGGGCGATGACCGCACACTCCCCCCTCGGCGGACCCGATGAAACCGGAGAAACCGGCCGGCCGGGCGAACCCGGTGGATCGTCCGACGGGTCCGACGGGCGCCTGGCGCGTGCCCTGGCAGCCCTGCGCGGGCTGTCGGTGGGGGACGCGCTGGGCTCGCAGTTCTTCGTCCCGGTGAACGTCCCGCTGCTCAAGCGGCGCGAGCTGCCCCACGGGCCCTGGCAGTGGACCGACGACACGGAGATGGCCTGCTCGGTGGTCGCCGTCCTGGCCGCCCACCGGCGCATCGACCAGGACGCGCTGGCGCGCTCGTTCGCCCGGCACCACGACTTCGACCGCGGCTACGGCCCGGCCGTCAACCGGCTGCTGAGGCTGATCCGGGAGGGCGGCGACTGGCGCGAGCTGTCCGCCGCGCTGTTCAACGGCCAGGGCTCCTGGGGCAACGGCGCCGCGATGCGGATCGCCCCCCTGGGTGCCTGGTACGGGGACGACCCCGAGCAGGCCACGCACCAGGCGGAGATCTCCGCCTACCCCACGCACCAGCACCGCGAGGCGGTGGTCGGCGCGATGGCCGTCGCCGCTGCCGCCGCACTGGCCGCCGCGCCGGACGGACCGCCGAGCGCCGAAGGACTCCTCGACGGAGTCATCGCACTGGTGCCGAGGAAGAGCGCGGTCGGCGCGGGCCTGCGCAGAGCCAAGGACATGCTCGACTACGGGGACGCGGGCACCGTCGCGGCCGTTCTGGGCTGCGGACGGCGTACGACGGCACACGACACGGTGCCCTTCGCGCTGTGGTCGGCCGCGCGGTGCCTCGGCGACTACGAGCAGGCGTTCTGGACGACCGCACAGGTCGGCGGGGACGTGGACACGACCTGCGCGATCGTGGGCGGCATCATCGCCTCGGGCGGGGCGGGCAGAGTGCCCGCGGCCTGGCTGGAGCGAACCGAGGGACTGCCGAGCTGGGCGCCGACGGCGGCTTGAGGGCCGGTGCCCGCGGAGACGGGATACGGCCCGAGCGCCGCGCTCCCGAGGGCTCTCGCGACTGCCGGCTCCGGCCCCGCCTCGCCCCGTCTCAGCCGATCACCGGCCCCGTCCCCGCCAGCGCGTCCAGGTCACTCTTGCGGACCTGGATCACCACACTCGCGGTGATCACGGCGAGTACGGCCATGGCCGCCGCCGCGACGAAGCTCAGCGAGATGCCCTGCGCGAGCACCTCATGACCCCACGAGCCCGGCAGCTGCCGGGTCTGGGCGAACTCCGCCTTCTGCGCCGGCGTCGCGTGCGCCAGGAAGTCCGGCACCTGTTTCTGCGCTTCGTCCCTGCTGGCCGTACCGAACACGGTCGTCAGGATGGACAGACCCAGCGAGCCGCCCACCTGCTGCGTGGTGTTGAGCAGCCCGGACGCCGCCCCCGCCTCGTGCCGGGCGACTCCGGAGACCGCCGTGATGGTGAGCGTGACGAAGTTGAGCCCCATGCCGAAGCCGAAGATGAGCATCGGGCCGAGGATCCCGCCGACGTAGGTGCTGTCGGAGCTGAGCAGGGACTGCCAGGCCAGGCCGAGCAGCGCGAGCACCGAGCCCACGACCATGAAGGGCTTCGGGCCGAACACCGGGAGGTACCGCTGCGACAGGCCCGCGCCGAGCGCGATCACGACGGTCACCGGCAGGAAGGCCAGACCGGCCTCGATGGGGCTGTATCCGAGGACGTTCTGCACGAAGAGGACGATGTAGAAGAACATGCCGAACATCGCAGCGGCCAGGCTGAGCATGATCACGTACGTGCCCGAGCGGTTGCGGTCGGCGAACATCCGCAGCGGCGTGATCGGCTCCTTGGCCCGCGTCTCGATGAACGCGAACGCCAGCAGCAGCACGACGGCGGCACCGAAGGAACCCAGCGTCAGGCTGTCCCGCCAGCCCTCGTCCGCGGCACGGATGAAGCCGTAGACCAGCGACGCCATGCCCGCCGTCGAGGTCACCGCGCCCGCGACGTCGAAGCGGCCGGTGTGGCGCTCCGACTCGGCTATGTACAGCGGCGTGAGCACGGCGATCAGGACACCGATCGGCACGTTGACGAACAGCACCCAGCGCCAGTCCAGCCATTCGGTGAGCATGCCGCCCGCGAGCAGGCCGATGGCGCCGCCGCCCGCGGAGACGGCGGCGAAGACACCGAAGGCCCGGTTGCGTTCCGGCCCCTCGGGGAACGTGGTGGTGATGAGCGCCAGTGACGTGGGCGAGGCGATCGCACCACCCACGCCCTGCAGGACGCGGGCCGCCAGCAACTGCCACGGCTCCTGCGCGAGTCCACCCAGCAGCGAAGCCAGCGTGAACAGCAGAATGCCGGCCATGAAGACGCGCCGGCGCCCGAGGATGTCCCCGGCCCGGCCGCCGAGGAGCAGCAGACCGCCGAATGTGAGCGTGTACGAGCTGACGACCCAGGTGAGGTCGGTGGTGCTGAATTCGAGAGCGTCTTGAATGTGCGGGAGCGCGATGTTCACAATCGTCGCGTCGAGTACCACCATGAGCTGGCAGGCCGCGATGACGGCGAGCGCGATGCCGGGATGCCCCTCCCGGCGGGCCGCACCCGGCTTGTGGTCCTGAATCAATGGAGAGGTTGTCACTATGGGTCCCCCACGAGTGCCAGTGTCTTAGTGAACGCGACCGTTCACTGACGGCTCTACGGTAGTAAGCGCTCGTAGTGAACGCAACCGTTCACTTGGCTCGCCCGTGTACGGCGTATCCCCGACGCCGGACGAACCGGCCCACATGCGGCCAAGCCGGGTCGCGCAAGCAGTGCCACACGAACAGGGCCCGTGCATGAGCCGATGAACAGGGCCCACGAACAGAACCCCACGTCCCCGGAAACCCGCTTCCCCGCTCGCTGGAGACACTGATGGTTACCTCGCGCTGGACGGCCGCCCCCGCTCGGCAGGCCTCCCTTCGCCGGCGCGGCGCCGTACTCGAACGCGCCATTTTGGACGCCGCGTTGGAGCAACTCGGCACGGTCGGCTGGAACGGCCTCACGATGGAGGGCATCGCAGCCGCGGCTCAGACCGGCAAGGCCGCGGTCTACCGACGCTGGCCCTCCAAGGAGGACCTCGTCGCCGACGCGCTACAGGCCGGCCTGCCGCACATCCAGGATGCACCCGATCTGGGCAGCGTGCGCGAGGACCTGCTGGCGCTGTGCGTCCAGGCGCGCGACGCGATGTACTCCCGCCCCGGGACCGCCCTCCGCTCCGTCATTCACGAATGCGATCCGAGCCAGGCGGAACGCTTTCACGGCGTGATCTTCGCCGGCGTGGTGGAGCCCACCGTCCAGCTGATCAGGGAGATCATCCGCCGCGGAATCGACCGGGGAGAGGTGCGTCCCGACGCCGACAACAGCTACGTCCTCGATGTCATCCCGGCGATGATGATGTACCGGTCGAAGCTGTGCAGCAGCGAATGGAATGGTCAGGAAGTGGAAGAGCTGATCGACCGGCTGATGCTCCCCCTGCTCCGCCCGGAAGGCACCTGACGGCCCTCCCCCGCCGACGCCCGACCGCCAACCCGGCCAGCACCTGACGCCCACCGGGGCCCGCGCCCTGCCGCCATCCCGGCCGGCGCCCGACGCCGGCCTCGGAAGTCCTGAAGCCGCCGGGGGAGCCGGGGTGTCGCGACGAGTTGCGGGCGGCGTAGGCTGATGACGCCATGCCGTACGAACCACCTACTCACACCGTCGAGCGCTCCCTGCGCGCCACGACCGGAGCGAAGGTCATTGCCGGTGTCGACGAGGTGGGGCGCGGCGCCTGGGCCGGTCCCGTCACCGTCTGCGCCGCGATCACCGGACTGCGACGGCCCCCCGAGGGCCTCACCGACTCCAAGCTCCTCACCGTCAAACGCCGCGAGCAGCTGGCCGGGACGCTGCGGACCTGGGTGACGTCGTACGCCCTCGGGCACGCCTCCCCGGAGGAGATCGACCGGCTCGGCATGACGGCCGCGCTGCGGCTCGCCGCGGTGCGTGCCCTGGAAACCCTTCCGGTCCGCCCCGACGCCGTGATCCTCGACGGCAAGCACGACTACCTGGGCACGCCCTGGCAGGTCCGCACCGTCATCAAGGGCGACCAGTCGTGCGTGGCGGTCGCGGCGGCCTCGGTCATCGCCAAGGTGCAGCGCGACAAAATGATGGCCGAACTGGGTGTCGACCATGCAGACTTCGGTTTCGCGGACAACGCCGGGTATCCGTCGCCCGTGCACAAGGCCGCACTCGAGGAACGGGGCCCCACCCCGCACCACCGGTTGTCGTGGGCGTATCTTGATGCGCTGCCCAGGTGGCGGCACCTCAAGAAGGTCCGCAGCTGGGTGAACGGAAGCGGGCCCGAGATCGAGGGTCAGCTCGGCTTCGATTTCTGACGGATTCGCGCGCGCGGGGGCGACCCGCCCGCGCGAGCCGCACTAGCGTTTGATAAACATCAGCTCATGCCTCTCATTCCCGAGGAGCCTCAGATTCACGAGAGTGCCCAGGGTCCCCGCGCGACCCCGGCCAACAGCCGCACCGCGCCGACCCCTCACCCCGTACCCGGTCCCCGTCCCGCGGCTCCGTCGCGGCCCGGTCGCCCCGGCCCTCCGCGGGCCACCGCGCCGGCGCAGCGCACCCCGCGCGACGTCGCCGCCAAGCCCGGACCGCCGGCACCGGCCACCACCGCCGCCGGCTCGGCCACGGCACAGATCCAGCTGGTCCCGGCCCCGGCCGAGGGTGCCCTCGACGCCGCCGAGGAAGCCGTGGACCTGCTTCTGGAGTCCGGCCGCGCGCCCGGCGACATCCTGGTGGTCACCACCGGAGACCCGCACCCGTGGGCCGCGCACGAACTGTCCTTCGGCGAGGAGTCCTACTGGGCTCAGCACGACGCGGGCGACGACGTGTTCTACGCGGACGCCGCCGCCGTGGGCCGCGCCGCCGTACGTCCCGTGGTCGTCGTCGCCGTCAACGGCGGCTCGGAAGCGGCCGACGCCTCGGCCCTGGCCACGTCCCACACGCGGGCCGGCGCCCTGCTGATCGTCTGCGGCGAACCGCAGCGCATCAACCCGGTGCTGGGCGCAGGGGTCTGAGACCGGCCGACGCCGCGCCCTCCAGGGAGTCGAGTCGAGTCCCTGGAGTGCCGCCGGGTCCGCGGGTTCGAAGGTCCGCGGGTTCGGAGTCCGTGGGTCCGTGAATTCGCGGGTCCGTGAGTTCGCGGGTTCGGAGTCCGTGGGTTCGTGCTTGGCCGGTCCGTGAATTCGCGGGTTCGTGGATTGGTGGGTTCCGGGACCGCTCGGAAGTGCCGCAAACGGTGTCGTGTGGTGCTGTGCGTATGGCCGCACGGTGGGAGCCTTGGCGGGACGTCGGCGGGGGCGGAACGTTCCGTCAGGACTCATCGAGCGTTTGCGACTCAGGTACTCGTCCGGCTCATCGGGCCGCCACCCGGCGCAGTACGTCCGAGGAGACCCCGCCGGTCCTGGGCGGCGGAGGCGGCGCCTCGGACGTGGCGAACGGCTCCGGCGCCGAATCCGCGCTGGGCCGACGTCCACCCCGCCCCTCGCCAAGCACCTGCCAGCCGTCCTGCGTCAGCGTGATGTACGCACCGCAGCGCAGCCCGTGCAGGGTGCAGGCGTCGCGCAGGCCCCACATCCACGCGCCGTCCTCCTCCGTCCAGCGGGTGTCGCCCTCACGGCAGTACAACAGCACGGCGGTGCGCACCGGCGTGCGACGGCGCAGGTCGTGCGGGATGACCCGGCGCAGCTGCGCGAGCAGGGCGTTGCGCAACATCCAGCCGTCGGCCTGCGACTGGCGGCGCGTGAACGAGGCGCTCGCCCGCAGCCGGTCGTCCGGATCGAGCACCGCCACGACGGCCGTCTCGGGTCTTGGATGGTGTCGGCTGTGCAGTCCGCTGACCACCTCGCGGGGATTGCGCAGCAGAGGGATCCCGGCAGCGGCCCATTCTCCGGGCTCCAGCACGCGATTGGCGGAGGTGGCGGACGTCGACAACGAGGCCGCCGAGGACGGAGCGAATCCGAAGGTCACGTTCCTCCCTTCGGCTACGCGCCCACACTGCGGGCGAGATCGGATTCGGGGGATCGCGCACCGCAGTTGAGCCCTGCCTGATCACGGACGAGCCGTGCGGGGAGCGGACTTCAATTCTTCCCCTCGAACTGGGATGCGGCAACGAGCAATTGGGGTCGCCGACCGTTATCGAGCGGTACGCCGTTTATATCCCTGCTGTATACCTGCCCACCGCGCGGCCCGGTGACGCCTGGGGGTTGCGGCGGGACAGGTGTGTGCGGGGGCGAGGTGACGCAGTCGGTCTGCGGGTGCGGGTGCGGGTGCGGGTGCGGGTGCGGGTGCGGGTGCAGGGTGGTCCGCTGGGAAGCGGGCGGGGGGTGGTGGTCCAACGGAAGTGGGCGTGGGGCGGTCCGGTGGAAAGCGGGCGTGGGGATTGCCCAGCAGGACGGGAAGCAGGGGACAGACGGGTGCTGCGGGGCGGCCGGAGGGGTGGGCCGTACGCCCGGCTCCCGCCCGGGTGCTGTCCGACTCGTCGCCCCGCCGTCGCGCTGCATCCCGCCGACGGCACGGCCGGGCACGACAGGCACCCACCCCGCTCGCGGTCATCCCTGTACGGCGAGGACCAGCGGCATCACCTCCTGGGCGCCCGCGCGGCGGAGCATGCGGGCCGCGACCGCGAGGGTCCAGCCGGTCTCGGTGAAGTCGTCCACGAGCAGAACCGGGCCGTGCGCCTCGGCGAGCGTGGAGGCGAGTGAGGGCGGCACGGTCAGCGCTCCGTCGAGTGCCTTCAGCCGCTGGGCGCTGTTGCTCCGGGAGGACGGCGGAGCCTCACCGGTGTACGTGACCGAGCCGAGCAACGGCAGCCGGCCCACCTGCGCGATGTGCGCCCCGAGGGAGTCGATCAGCTGCGGGCGGGTGCGCGAGGCGACGGTGACCACACCGACGGGGCGGGCCAAGGCGTCCCCGGCCCCCGAAGCCCAGCCGCCGGGTCCTCTCGCCCAGTCCGCGAGGACACCCACCACGGCCTTCGCGACGTCGTCGGGAACAGGGCCGTCGGCGGCCTGCGCAGCGAGCATGGGCCGCAGCCGGTTGCCCCAGCCGATGTCCGAGAGCCGCCCCAGGGCCCGCCCGGACGCGGCCTGTTCACCGGCCGGAATGCGCCCCTTCAGGTCCACGCCGATCGCCGCGAGCCCGGTCGGCCACATGCGCCGCGGCTCCACCTCGACCCCCGCCCGTCCCAGATCGGCCTTGGCAGCGCCGACGGCGTCGGCGGAGGCGTCCGCCCCGAAGCGCGGGCCCGCGCAGTTGTCGCAGCGGCCGCAGGGCTTGGCGCCCTCGTCGTCCAACTGCCGCTGCAGGAACTCCATCCGGCACCCCGCCGTCGTCGCGTACGCGCGCATGGCCTCCTGCTCGGCCCGCCGCTGCCGCGCGACCCAGTCGTACCGCTCCGTGTCGTACGTCCATGGCCGGCCGGTCGCGATCCAGCCGCCCTTGACCCGCTTGACCGCCCCGTCCACGTCGAGAACCTTGAGCATGGTCTCCAGACGGGAGCGACGCAGCTCCACCAACGGCTCCAGGGCGGGCAGAGACAGGGGGCGCTCCGCGCGCGCGAGGACGTCGAGAGTACGGCGCACCAGCTCCTCCGGGGGAAACGCCAGCGACGCGAAGTACTGCCAGATCGCCTCGTCCTCCGTGCCCGGCAGAAGCAGCACCTCGGCGTGCTCGACGCCGCGGCCGGCGCGGCCGACCTGCTGGTAGTAGGCGATGGGGGAGGACGGCGAGCCGAGGTGCACCACGAAGCCCAGGTCGGGCTTGTCGAAGCCCATGCCCAGCGCGGAGGTGGCGACGAGCGCCTTGACCCGGTTGGCGAGCAGGTCCTCCTCGGCCTGTTGCCGGTCGGCGTTCTCCGTCTTCCCCGTGTACGAGGCGACGGTGTGGCCGCGCTGCCGCAGGAAGGCCGTGACCTCCTCGGCGGCCGCCACCGTGAGCGTGTAGACGATGCCGGAGCCCGGCAGTTCGCCCAAGTGGTCGGAGAGCCACGCCAGCCGGTGCGCGGCGTCCGGCAGCCGCAGCACGTGGAGGCTCAGGCTTTCCCGGTCCAGTGGGCCGCGCAGCACCAGGGCGTCCGAGGAGCCACCGGTTCCGAGCTGTTCGGCGACGTCGGCGGTCACGCGCGCGTTGGCCGTCGCGGTGGTCGCGAGCACGGGAACGCCGGGCGGCAGATCGGCCAGCATGGTCCGCAGCCGCCGGTAGTCCGGCCGGAAATCATGACCCCAGTCCGAGATGCAGTGGGCCTCGTCCACCACGAGGAGGCCGGTCGCGGCGGCCAGCTTCGGCAGCACCTGGTCACGGAAGTCCGGATTGTTGAGCCGCTCCGGGCTGACCAGCAGCACGTCCACCTCGCCGGCCGCGATCTCGGCCTGGACCGTGTCCCACTCCTCCGTGTTCGAGGAGTTGATCGTCCGGGCGCGGACACCGGCGCGGGCCGCCGCCTCTACCTGGTTGCGCATCAGCGCGAGCAGCGGGGACACGATCACCGTGGGACCCGCGCCCCGCGAGCGCAGCAGCGCCGTCGCCACGAAGTAGACGGCGGACTTCCCCCACCCGGTGCGCTGCACGACCAGGGCCCGGCGCTGCTCGGCGACCAGCGCCTCGATGGCCCGCCACTGGTCCTCGCGCAGCCGGGCGGTGCCCGTGTCGTCCCCGACGAGACGGGCGAGGACAGTGTCGGCGGCCGTCCGCAGTTCCGCGTTGCTCGTGTGCTCCATGCGTCCCATACAACAGGACGGGACCGACAGCTCGCCTCGCCTGTGGACGACGAAGGAGGACCTCAGCCCTGAGGTGACGTGTCCCTGATCGGACTTATCCACAGGGCCGAGCGGAGTTTCGCAATCCGCGAGATCGTCCCGGCATGACGAACCACAGCGACACGACCGGACCCTCCGACAACAGCGACATCACCGCGGGGGAGGGGGACATTTCCCTCGAGGTCCCGGCCTTCACCGAACACCAGGTCACCCTGCGCACCCCGTCCGAGCTCGCCGACGCCCTGCCGTACCTCCTCGGCTACCGGCCGGAGGACAGCATCGTCCTGGTCGCCCTGAGCGACGAGAACGGCCGCGGCAGGTTCGGCGGCCGGGCCAGGCTGGGCATCCCCACGAACCCCGACGACTGGCCGTCCGCCGCCGGGCAACTGGTGCACGGCCTGGTCACGGGCAGCGAACGCCGGGGCTCCCGCCCCGGACGGATGGTCGTCTACCTCTGTCAGGAACCGGCGACCGGTGAATCGGGACGTCAGGTCATGGAGCGGTTGCGGCCCCTCGCCCACAAGGTCCGCCTCGAATGCGGCGGTCTCGACGTGCCGGTCGTCGAGGCACTGTGCATCTCCGACGGACGCTTCTGGTCGTACTGCTGCGACAACGAGGTGTGCTGCCCCGCGAACGGAGTCCCCATGGGCCTGCCCGGCACCTCCGTGATCGCCGCAGCGGCCACCTACGCCGGCATCCAGGTCCGCGGTACCCTGCGCGACCTGCGCGCCCGTCTCCTCCCGAGGGAGGACTCGGCCATGCTCGAACAGGAGATCGCCCTCGACGCCCGCAGCGCGGTCCTGGTACCCCGCATGTTCGACCCCGACAGCCGCGCCGACGTCGTCGAGGAGACCCTCCACCTCGCGGAGCGCGTCATGAGCCGCTTCGCCGCCACCCCGCCCGCGGCCACCGTCACCGCGGACCTCCGCGACGACGAACTGCTCCCACCCGACGACGCGGCGATCCTGATTCTCGGCCTCCAGGACCGCCACACACGCGACCGCGCCGCAGAGTGGATGGAAGGCACCGAGGCCGGGCTCGCCCTGCGCCTCTGGCGAGCCCTCGCACGCCGCTGCGCCGGCCCATACGGTGAGCACGCCGCTTCACCGCTCACCCTGGCCGGCTGGGTCGCCTGGTCCACCGGCGACGAACTGGAGGCCAGGGAAGCGCTGGCCATGGCCCTCGGCGCGGACCCCGAGTACCTCTTCGCCCGTCTGCTGCATCAGGCCTGCAACCAGGGCCTGGACCCCGAGTCGATCCGCCGTTGCCTGCGCGCGGAACGCGCGGAGCGCGGAGAACAGCGGGCCACCGGCACCGACTCCGGCCGGCTCTCCCGGAAGGCGGCGGGCGGCGAGAGGGCGACGTCTGACGACAAGACCCCGGACAACGCGCCGGAATCAACCAGCGGGAAGGCACCGGAGAGCGGGACCACCGCCGACCCTGCCCCCGACCCCGGCTCCGACCTCGACCCCGGCCCCGGCCATGACGCCGACTCTGGCTCCGCCCTCATCGCGGAAGCCACCCGACGCCCACGGCGGGCGCGCGCCGAGGGCACCGCCGGCAACCGGCACCGTCCGCCGCACCGCTCCCCGAACGGGACACGGCCGCGGGACACTCGCCCGGACTCCCGCCCCCGCCCTGCCAAAAAGGACGGCGGCCGGCGCGGCGCTCCACGCTCCGGAGCCGCCCGCGGGGGAAGTGGCCAGACGGAGGGGGAGGCGTGACCAACCGGCAACTGCCCTGACTCCGCACCGGCCGGCCCCGGACGACGACGGGCCCGCGCCCGGGGCCACGACCCGGCACGACGGACGGCCCGGAGCACCCCCGTCCCGCACCCGACGTGGGACGACACCCCGCGCGGACCGAAGCGGACCGGCATCGACGAGACCGACGAAGAGAGTGTTTATCGTCAGGCAGACGACTATGATCGCCGCATGCCCTACGACCCGTCAGCCTTTCCGCCTTTCGCCGTCACCGTGGACCTGGTCGTGCTGACCGTGCGCCGCCATTCCCTGTGCGCGCTGGCGGTACGCAGGGGCGAATCCCCGTTCCAGGGCAGCTGGGCACTGCCCGGCGGTTTCGTACGGGACGACGAGGACCTGGCGCAGGCGGCCGCGCGTGAACTCGCCGAGGAAACCGGGCTGCGTGTCCACGACCCCGCCGTCCCCGCCCAGGACAACGGCGCACACCTGGAACAGCTCGCGACCTACGGCGACCCCGAACGCGACCCCAGGATGCGCGTCGTCAGCGTCGCCCACCTCGCCCTCGCCCCGGACCTCCCGGCCCCCCGGGCCGGCGGCGACGCCAGCAACGCACGCTGGGCACCGGTCGGAGAACTGCTCCAGAAGGACGGTTACGGCCGCGAAGGGGAACCGCTCGCACCGCTCGCCTTCGACCACGCCCGGATCCTGGCCGACGGGGTCGAGCGCGCCCGGTCCAAGATCGAGTACTCCTCCCTCGCCACCGCGTTCTGCCCGCCCGAGTTCACCGTCGGAGAGCTGCGCCGCGTCTACGAGGCCGTCTGGGGCGTCGCGCTCGACCCGCGCAACTTCCACCGCAAGGTCACGGGCACCCCCGGCTTCCTCGTGCCCACCGGAGGAACCACCACCCGCCAAGGCGGCCGCCCGGCCCAGCTCTTCCGTGCGGGCGGCGCCACCCTCCTCAACCCGCCCATGCTGCGCCCCGAGATGTGACGCGGCCGTCCACAACCGGCCTCCACCGCGTCCCTTCGACAGGGCTCCACAGACAACGCCGTACAAGGACGGTCGACGGCACGTCCGGATCAGACCGGAGCGACGTACGGCAGGGGCGGTCGAGGCCGGTACGACCGTTCGCGACCGGCGCCCGGCACGAACGGCGAACACGGGTCCGACAGATCCGATCCCACACTGCGGCGCCCCGCGTGATCCCCGAAAACCGGACATAGCCCGCTATCTTGCTGCGGGTGATCCAGGCCATCGGACTGACCAGCAAGCCCCGCAGAGAGCTACCGCCCGCCGTCGACGACGTCTCCTTCGAGGCGCACTCCGGCCGCGTCACCGCGCTGCTCGGGACGCCGGGCGCGGGCAAGACGACGGCACTCGGACTGATGCTCGAGCTGCAACCCGGGCGAGGGACCGCCCACTTCCGAGGCCGCCCGCTGCACCGCATCACCCATCCGTCCCGTGAAGTCGGCGTGCTGCTGGGCGACGTACCGGGGCACCCCTCCCGCACGGTACGCGGTCACCTGCGCATGCTCTGCGCCGCCGTCGGCGTCCCGGTCCGACGTGCCGACGAAGTCCTCGAAGCCGTCGGCCTCGTCAGCCTGCGCGACGAACGTCTCGGCACCCTCTCCCGCGGCATGGACCGCCGCCTCGGCCTGGCCAGCGCACTGCTCGGAGACCCCCACGCCCTCGTCCTCGACGACCCGGCGGCCGAACTCTCCACCCGCGAGAGCCGCCGGCTGCACGATCTGCTGCGCGTCCACGCCGATCAGGGCGGCACCGTCCTGTTCACCACGGCCGACCCCAAGGAGGCCGCACGCACCGCCGACCACGTCATCACCCTCCACGACGGCCGCGTCGTCGCCGACCAGGAAGCCGCCGACTTCGCCCGCACCCGGCTGCGCCCCCGCGTCGCCGTCCGCACCCCGCACGCCCCCCGGCTCGCCACCCTCCTTGCCCAGGACGCCCGCATCGCCCAGCGTTTCCTCGAGGTCACCCACGAGGGCGGCAACCGTCTGTCCGTGTACGGCGGCAGCTGCGCCGAAGTCGGCGAGGTGGCGTTCCGGCACGGCATCGTCGTGCATCAACTCGCGGACGAGATCGGCGACATGGGGCCCGTGATGGACGCCGCTGATGCACAGGACACGCAGGACACGCGGGTCCCGGAGCAGTTGCAGGGCGGCGCCGGGCAGGGACCGGATCGTGAGCAGGGGCAGCCGCACCCGCGGGAGGGCGAGTCGGCTCCGGCCCTGCGGTCCGTCCCCGCGCCCCGCACCCTCGACTCCCCGCCCCCTTCCCCTTCCCCACCCCCCCTCCCACCCCTCATCGCCGTCCGCCCCGCCCCCACCCCCCTGCGTCCCCTGCACTACGAGCTCCGACGCGTCACCGGTGTCGCGACAACGTTCGGCATCGCCGCGGCCGTGTTGCTCGTGTCCGTCGTGACCGCTGTCGTGATGGCCCGGATCGGACACACCCGGCCGACGCGGCTTCTGACCGCCTGGCCGCGGGAGGTGCCGTTGCCGCCCGCGGCGCTCGGTGCGGGGCTGGTCGGTGCGCTCGCCTTCGGTGACGAGTTCCGTCATCCCGCACTGGCGGCCGATCGCGGCACCGTGCCCCGCCGGCTGGGGCTGCTGGCCGCGAAACTCGTCGTCTCCGCCGTTGTCGCGCTGGTGCTGGCGGTTCTGACGGTCGGGTGTGACGCGGAGGTGCTGTATCTGCTGTTCGGACGGGAGGTCGTGGAGGTCTCCGAGGGACGGGTGGTGTGGGGCGTGGCGTGGGCCGGACTGGTCGTGGGGTGTGCCTGGGCGGGTGTGCTGGCGGCGGGAGTGTTCCGGTCGACGACGGCGGGGCTGGCGACGGTGGTGACGGTGCCGGTGGTCGTCGTGCCGCTCGTACACAAGCTCTTTCGGGGACCGTCCGTGCGAACGGCGTCGGCACTGCACGCGAGGCTGCACGAGGTGCTCCTGCCGCAGTGGCCGTTCGGTGGGGAGCGGTATGTGGACGGTGCGCTGCGCGTGATCGCCCAACCCGCCGGTGGCGCGATGGCGTTGTCACTGACCACGCTGCTCTGCGTGTATGTGTTCAGCGCGGTGCGCGGCAGGGTTTGACGGGTGCGGTTCTCGCACTTCCGGTCGTGCGGTGCGCGCAACTCCCCGGGGAAAGCTCATTTCTTTCCGATAAGGCGTCAATTGCGACGGGGTGAGCGATCACCCTTTCGTGTGCTTTTCACCAAAGACCTCAAGGGAGTTGAGGACGGCGCCGACAAAAGATCCGTGAGTACCCTTGCGCACACCATGATGACCGCCGCCCGCTCCGCCGACTCCGGCCTGTCGAGCCCGGGCGAACTCGACCGCTACCCCTTCGCCGAGTCGCCCGTCGGCGACCGCGTAGGTACCTCCGCCTGGGACGGCACGGAACCCGAGCTGGGCCGAGTGGGCCGGCGTGCCGCGGGCAGCCGCGGACGCGGGCTGCACGGCCAACTCGTCCAGCAGCTCGGCCAGATGATCGTCAGCGGTGACCTGGGCGCCGACCGCCCGCTGGTGCCCGAGGAGATCGGCCAGCGTTTCGAGGTGTCCCGCACCGTCGTGCGCGAGTCGCTCCGGGTGCTGGAGGCCAAGGGCCTGGTCAGCGCCCGCCCGAATGTGGGCACGCGCGTGCGTCCCGTCAGCGACTGGAACCTCCTCGACCCGGACATCATCGAATGGCGTGCCTTCGGGCCGCAGCGCGACGATCAGCGCCGTGAGCTGAGCGAGCTGCGCTGGACGATCGAGCCGCTGGCCGCCCGCCTCGCCGCGGGGCACGGCCGTGAGGAGGTCCAGCAGCGCCTCACGGACATGGTGGAGATCATGAACCACGCCATGACCCAGGGCGACGCGCTCACCTTCTCGCGTGCGGACGCCGAGTTCCACTCGCTCCTCATCCAGGTCGCGGGCAACCGCATGCTGGAGCACCTCTTCGGGATCGTGTCCGCCGCCCTGCAGGTGTCCGGCGGCCCGGTCACCGGCTGTGACCGGCCGAGCGAGGTGTCGATGACGCACCACGCGAGGATCATCGACACCCTCGCGGCCGGCGACGGCGCGGCGGCCGAGGCGACCATGCGGCAGCTGCTCACGGTCCAGCCCGAGGTGGAGCGTGTGGTGCCTGCCCCGCGCGAGCACTGACAGCCGCCCACCGAGGACGGCGCCGCCGGGGGTGACCTCCCCGCCCGTGGCATCGCCCGGCCGGCGAGCCGTCCCCCGTCGGGCCCCGCAGCATCCTGCGGGGCCCGACCGCGCGAGGGTGCCGCAAGCCATCATGCCGACCGGTTTGAGCCCATCAGTGACCCATCTTGCCCATGTCTGACCGTTTTGCGGTTTACGGGATGTGACTCGGGCCACGCGGATTGGGCGTAACACTGGTGGGAACAGCGCGATGACCTAAGAGGTGACAGCCGCGGAGGGAATACGGACGCCGTTCAAGGCGCTGTGCATCTCCCGGCGCCCGCCCGCGCCGTCGGCCCATCCCCAAGCCGGTGGTCGGCTCCTGTCCATCGTGGACGGTGCCGGAAGCCGTTTTCCAACGTTCCGAGAGGTTGTTCGTGTCGGCCAGCACATCCCGTACGCTCCCGCCGGAGATCGCCGAGTCCGTCTCTGTCATGGCGCTCATTGAGCGGGGAAAGGCTGAGGGGCAGATCGCCGGCGATGACGTGCGTCGGGCCTTCGAAGCTGACCAGATTCCGGCCACTCAGTGGAAGAACGTACTGCGCAGCCTCAACCAGATCCTCGAGGAAGAGGGTGTGACGCTGATGGTCAGTGCCGCGGAACCCAAGCGCACCCGGAAGAGCGTCGCAGCGAAGAGCCCGGCCAAGCGCACCGCCACCAAGACGGTCGCGGCGAAGACGGTGACCGCCCGCAAGGCCACCGCCACCGCCGCCACCCCGGCCGCCGTCGACGCTTCCGCCGAGGAAGAGGCAGCGCCGGCCAAGAAGGCGGCTGCCAAGAAGACCACCGCCAAGAAGACGGCGGCGAAGAAGACCACCGCGGCCAAGAAGACGGCGGCGAAGAAGACCGCGTCCAAGAAGGACGACGCCGAGGCAGTCGAGGACGAGGCCGTCGAGGAGGTCAAGCCCGGCGAGGAGCCCGAGGGCACCGAGAGCGCGGGCTTCGTCCTGTCCGACGAGGACGAGGACGACGCGCCCGCGCAGCAGGTCGCGGCCGCCGGAGCCACCGCCGACCCGGTCAAGGACTACCTCAAGCAGATCGGCAAGGTCCCGCTGCTCAACGCCGAGCAGGAGGTCGAGCTCGCCAAGCGCATCGAGGCCGGTCTGTTCGCCGAGGACAAGCTGGCGAACTCCGACAAGCTCGCCCCCAAGCTCAAGCGCGAGCTGGAGATCATCGCCGAGGACGGCCGCCGCGCCAAGAACCACCTCCTGGAGGCCAACCTCCGCCTGGTGGTCTCCCTGGCCAAGCGCTACACCGGCCGCGGCATGCTCTTCCTGGACCTCATCCAGGAGGGCAACCTCGGCCTGATCCGCGCGGTCGAGAAGTTCGACTACACCAAGGGCTACAAGTTCTCCACGTACGCCACCTGGTGGATCCGTCAGGCGATCACCCGCGCCATGGCCGACCAGGCCCGCACCATCCGCATCCCGGTGCACATGGTCGAGGTCATCAACAAGCTGGCGCGTGTGCAGCGCCAGATGCTCCAGGACCTGGGCCGCGAGCCCACCCCGGAGGAGCTGGCCAAGGAACTCGACATGACCCCCGAGAAGGTCATCGAGGTCCAGAAGTACGGCCGTGAGCCCATCTCGCTGCACACCCCGCTCGGCGAGGACGGCGACAGCGAGTTCGGTGACCTCATCGAGGACTCCGAGGCCGTCGTGCCGGCCGACGCGGTCAGCTTCACGCTCCTGCAGGAGCAGCTGCACTCCGTCCTGGACACCCTGTCCGAGCGCGAGGCGGGCGTGGTCTCCATGCGCTTCGGTCTCACCGACGGTCAGCCGAAGACCCTCGACGAGATCGGCAAGGTCTACGGCGTGACGCGTGAGCGCATCCGCCAGATCGAGTCCAAGACCATGTCGAAGCTGCGCCACCCGTCGCGCTCGCAGGTGCTGCGCGACTACCTCGACTAGTCCGCCTCCCGCCACGACGAGGCCCGGTTTCCCCGCAGGGAAACCGGGCCTTCGTGCTGCCGCGCGGATGCGGGCCCCGGTCTTCCGGATGACGCTGGGTGTTCCACGCACACCCCTGAGTGAGGAGCGTCATGTCCCGTCCCCTTGCCCACGCGCTTGCCGGGCCGCTGGTCCTGGCCGCGGCCGCGACCGCCCTGCCCCTGGTGTCCGCCGTCCCGGCCGCCGCCGACAGCGTGGTCGTCGGCGGATTCCCCGTCGACGTGGCCGATGCTCCCTGGACGATCGCGCTGTCCAGCCGTGACCGGTTCGGGGGTACGCGGTCCGGGCAGTTCTGCGGCGGCGTCGCCGTGGGCCGGAGCACCGTGCTCACCGCGGCCCACTGCATGGGCGAGGAGGTCCTCGGCACGCCGCCGAACCGGGTGCCCGACCTGCGGGTCATAGCGGGGCGCACCGACCTGCGCACGGGCCGGGGGCAGGAGATCGCGGTCCGGAAGACCTGGGTGAACCCGGACTACGACGCCGTCAGCAACGCCGGTGACTTCGCCGTGCTCTCCCTCGCCGAACCACTGCCCCGAGACGCCGTCGTTCCGGCGGCGGACAAGGGCGACCCCGCGTACGAGCCGGGTACGGGCGCCCGGGTCTACGGATGGGGTGACAGGACGGGCGGCGGCGACTACGCGCACAGCCTGCGCGCGGCACGCGTGCACGTGCTGTCCGACGCGAGGTGCGAGCGGGCGTATGCGGGCAGCGTCGACGGGGCGTACGACGCCGCTCGCATGGTGTGCGCGGGGGAGCCGCAGGGGGGCCGTGACGCCTGCCAGGGTGACAGCGGCGGGCCGCTGGTGGCCCGGGGGCGGCTGATCGGCCTGGTGTCCTGGGGGAGCGGCTGCGGGCGGGCCGGCAGTCCGGGCGTCTACACGCGCGTGTCCGACGTCGTACGGACGCTGGGGCGGGACGGGGCGAGGGAGGGCGCGCAAGGGCGCACGGGGGCCGCTGAGGGTGCCTGACGGGGCCCTGCCGAACACGACGAGGGCGGCCGCCTCCGCGATTGCGGGGACGGCCGCCCGTTCACCGGCCTTGCCGGCCTGGCTCGTCGGTCGCGAGGTCGTGTGCTGGGGTCAGCGCTCTTCTTCGGCGTCGGGAACGGCCGTCAGCCGCTCCGTCTCGTCCTGTATCTCAGCGGCGATCTTCTTGAGTTCCGGCTCGAACTTGCGACCGTGGTGGGCGCAGAAGAGCAGTTCTCCGCCACTCAGCAGGACGACGCGCAGATACGCCTGGGCGCCGCAGCGGTCGCAGCGATCAGCGGCCGTCAGCGGGCTCGCGGAAGTCAGAACAGTAGTCACGTCGCCTCTTCTCTAGCTCGACGAGCTGTCGTACCAGGGTCAACATCCAACCAGCCCCCAAACGTTCCCGCTCGCGGCTTTTCCTCGAAAAAATCTTTCCGAGGAGGCTGGCAGTTGCCGGTTGGCGGCGAATGTGCCGTATTACGTGTCTGTCGTGTCGTACGGGTTCGCGCTGTCGGTCATGGTCGCGTCCTCCCGGCTGGATTGCCGGTTGTTGATGAGGACGTGCCCGGAGCCTAAATGGTTCATGCCTCGAAGGGAACGCGATGTGTTCTTCACCCCATCGAGGGATCGAACACGCATGCGACCGTGGTTTAGGGTGAGCTCCGGGCGAGGGTGGCGTGACAACGGCTCTACCAGGCCTCGGTACCCTCTCACCGGTGACTGAAGCCGCGCCCTTACCCATCGGGGCCCCATCTGAAATTCAGCGAGGAGCGAACCGCGTGACCGCCGAGACGTCCGTGCCGTCCACAGCGCTGCTGGCAGGAGCAGACCGGGACGGTTCCAACTACACCGCGCGGCACCTGCTCGTCCTCGAAGGGCTCGAGGCCGTGCGGAAGCGCCCGGGCATGTACATCGGATCCACCGACAGTCGAGGCCTGCTGCACTGCCTCTGGGAGATCATCGACAACTCCGTCGACGAGGCTCTGGGCGGATACTGCGACCACATCGACGTGATCCTCCACGACGACGGCTCGGTCGAGGTGCGGGACAACGGCCGGGGCATCCCGGTCGACGTCGAGCCCAAGACCGGCCTGTCCGGTGTCGAGGTCGTCATGACCAAGCTGCACGCCGGCGGCAAGTTCGGCGGCGGCTCGTACGCCGCCTCCGGCGGCCTGCACGGCGTCGGTGCCTCCGTCGTGAACGCGCTCTCCGCGCGGCTCGACGTCGAGGTGGACCGCGGCGGGCACACCAACGCCATCAGTTTCCGGCGTGGTGTCCCCGGGGCCTTCGCCGGCGACGGCGCGGACGCGAGGTTCGAGTCCGGCAGCGGCCTGCGCAAGACCAAGAAAGTCCCCAAGGCCCGCACCGGCACGCGCGTGCGCTACTGGGCCGACCGCCAGATCTTCCTCAAGGACGCCAAACTCTCCCTGGACACGCTGCACCAGCGTGCCCGGCAGACCGCTTTCCTGGTGCCCGGCCTGACCATCGTCGTCCGTGACGAGTACGGCCTGGGGGACGGCGGCAGCAAGGGCGAGGAGTCCTTCCGCTTCGACGGAGGTATCAGCGAGTTCTGCGAGTTCCTGGCCACTGACAGGCCGATCTGCGACGTCCTCCGCTTCACCGGTCAGGGCGCCTTCAAGGAGACCGTCCCGGTCCTGGACGCCCACGGCCAGATGACCCCCACCGAGGTCACCCGCGAGCTCGGCGTCGACGTGGCGCTGCGCTGGGGGACGGGCTACGACTCGACCGTCAAGTCGTTCGTCAACATCATCGCCACCCCCAAGGGCGGCACCCACGTCGCCGGGTTCGAACAGGCCGTCGCCAAGACGATGAACGAGGTGCTGCGCGCCAAGAAGATGCTGCGCGTCGCAGAGGACGACATCGTCAAGGACGACGCCCTGGAGGGACTGACCGCGGTCGTCACGGTGCGCCTGGCGGAGCCGCAGTTCGAGGGTCAGACCAAGGAGGTCCTCGGCACCTCGGCGGCTCGCCGCATCGTCAACACGGTGATCTCCCGTGAGCTCAAGGCGTTCCTGACCTCCACCAAACGGGACGACGCCCAGCAGGCCCGCGTGGTCATGGAGAAGGCCGTCGCCGCGGCCCGGACGCGCATCGCGGCGCGTCAGCACAAGGATGCCCAGCGCCGCAAGACGGCCCTCGAATCCTCCTCGCTGCCCGCCAAGCTCGCCGACTGCCGCAGCGACGACGTCGACCGCAGCGAGCTGTTCATCGTCGAGGGAGACTCCGCCCTCGGTACGGCGAAACTCGCCCGGAACTCCGAATTCCAGGCGCTGCTGCCGATCCGCGGCAAAATCCTCAATGTCCAGAAGTCGTCGGTCACGGACATGCTGAAGAACGCCGAGTGCGGCGCGATCATCCAGGTCATAGGAGCCGGTTCCGGCCGGACCTTCGACATCGACACCGCGCGCTACGGCAAGATCATCATGATGACCGACGCCGACGTGGACGGCTCCCACATCCGTACGCTGCTGCTGACCCTGTTCCACCGCTACATGCGGCCCATGGTCGAGTCCGGCCGGGTATTCGCGGCGGTCCCGCCGCTGCACCGCATCGAACTCGTCCAGCCGAAGAAGGGCCAGGACAAGTACGTCTACACGTACTCGGACCGGGAGCTGCGCGACAGGCTCATGGAGTTCCAGAGCAAGGGCGTCCGCTACAAGGACTCCATCCAGCGCTACAAGGGCCTCGGAGAGATGGACGCGGACCAGCTGGCCGAAACCACCATGGACCCGCGGCGCCGCACCCTGCGGCGGATCAACCTCACCGACCTGGAGGCCGCCGAGCAGGTCTTCGACCTGCTGATGGGCAATGACGTCGCTCCGCGCAAGGAGTTCATCTCCAACTCGGCGGCGACGCTCGACAGGTCCCGCATCGACGCCTGACAGCCGTCCTGACCGGCCGGGCGCGTGATCGCGCCCGGCCGGTCAGGACGGCCGGCACGTGCACGCACGTGTGCGTCACGCGAGACCACGAAGGGCGCGGCACGTCGCCGTCATGTTCGGCGTCACCACCTGGGTGAGCCGCGAACGGCGCGGTTCCGCCCCGGAGTCCTCGGCGGGGCGGCCGTCCACTCAGCCCCCTGGAAGGGTTTCGCCCTCGTGGGCGAGTACATGTATGCCGCGTCCTTCCTCGGCAGCTCCGGCCTCATCGCTTGGTTCGCATACGACGGCCTGCTCTGTTCCGTGGCATTCGTGGTGACCCGGCTCGTGGTGCTGCACCTCGTCGCCGAACTGGTCCGCAACTGCGGCCGGTTCACTCTCGCCGACGTCGTCGCGGCACGCATGACGGAGCGGCGCGTGCGGATCGCCGCGGGAACTTCCTCGCCGCCCGCTGCTCGCCCTGCTCACCGCGCTCGCCTGCTTGCCGCGAACTGGGGTCGACGCGCTCGCGCGCTCGCTCTGCTCGCCGCGTTCACCACGCTCGCCCTGCTTGCCATGCGGACACGCCGACCGTACTCGCCGCGTGCCACGCGTGCGGGTTGGGGCGGGGGCGCCGGACGGCGTCGGTGTCCTACGTGCGAGTGGCCCATGTGTACCGGTGCTCCGGGCGGCCCGCGTCGCCGTACTTGAGGGTCAGGCGAGCCCGTCCCGTGCGTTCCAGGAGTTTCAGGTAGCGCTGGGCGGTCTGCCGGCTCACGCCGGTCCGCTCGGCGATCTCCTGTGCCGACAGCGGGCCCTCGGCGTTCAGCAGAGCCTGACGCACCAGCTCGGCGGTGGTGGGGGAGTGGCCCTTGGGCAACTCGGGCTCCGACGGCGCGGACAGGGCACCGAAGATGCGGTCCACCTCGGCCTGCTCTGCCTCGCCGCCGCCCTCCAGGGTGCGGCGCAGCTCCGCGTACGCCTCCAGCCTGGCCCGCAGGCCCGCGAAGGCGAACGGCTTGACGAGGTACTGAAGTGCCCCGTGCCGCATCGCCGCCTGCACCGTCGACACGTCCCGCGCCGCCGTCACCATGATCACGTCGGTCTGGTGGCCCCGTCGGCGCATCTCCCTGACCGCGGCCAGGCCCGTCTCGTCGGGCAGGTAGTGATCCATCAGCACCAGGTCCACCCGGGGCAGCGCATCGACCTGGCGCAGTGCCTCCGCCGCGCTGTGCGCCTCACCCGCGACGTGGAAGCCCGGGACTTTCCCGACGTAGGCGGCGTTGACCCGCGCGACCCTGACGTCGTCGTCCACGACAAGGACCTCGATCATCCCGGCTCCTGTCCTGCGACCGGTTCGGCGGCCGGGCCGGTGTCCGGTCCGATGGCCGGGCCGGTGTCCGGTCCGGCGGCGGTGGGCCCGGGCGGCGTCACGGCCGGCCCCGGTACCGCGACGGCGTCGGTCAGCGCCTCCGGCAGGACCACGGTGAAGCGCGCACCCCCGCCCGGCGACTCGCCGACCGTCGCGCTGCCCCCTTGCCGTTCGGCCAGGCGGCGCACCAGGGACAGGCCGATGCCGCGCCGGCGGTGCGCCGGAGCATCCTTCGTGGACCAGCCCTCCGTGAAGACGAGGTCGCGCAGTTCCGCCGGGACACCCGGACCGGTGTCGCGCACGTCGAGGACCGCGGTGCGTCCCTCGGCGCGCAGCGCCACCTCCACGCGCGCGTGCGGCGTGCCCGCGGCGGCGTCCAGCGCGTTGTCCACCAGATTGCCGACCACGGTGACGATCCCGCGCGGGTCGACCAGCCGGTCCGGCAGCCGCGTACGGTCCGACAGGCAGAGGGCGACGCCCCGCTCGGCCGCCACGGTCGCCTTGCCGACCAGCAGCGCGGCCAGCAGCGGGTCCTGGATCTTCTCGGTGACCTGCTCGGCGGTGGCGCGGTGGTCGCCGACGACCTCCCCGGCGTACTCCGCGGCGTCGTCGTACATCTCCAGTTCCAGCAGCCCCAGCAGGGTGTGCATGCGGTTGGCGTGCTCGTGGTCCTGGGCGCGCAGCGCGTCGATCAGGCCGCGCGTCGAGTCCAGCTCCCGGCCCAGCTGCTCCAGTTCGGTGCGGTCACGCAGGGTGGCCACCGCGCCGCCGTCCTCGGTGGGCATGCGGTTGGCGACCAGGACACGATGGCCGCGTACGGCGAGCAGGTCGGTGCCCGTGACCCGGCCCGCCAGGACATCGGCCGTACGGCCCGGGCCGAGCGCCTCGCCGGGTGTCCGGCCGACGGCCTCCTCGCCCACGCCGAGCAGGCGCTGCGCCTCGTCGTTGAGGAGGCGGACCCGGCCCGCGCGGTCCAGTGCCACCACGCCCTCCCGGATGCCGTGCAGCATCGCCTCGCGCTCCGCGAGCAGCGCCGCGATGTCCGAGAAGGCGAGGTCACGCGTCTGTCTGTGGACCCGCCGCGAGATCAGCCAGGCCGCCAGTGCGCCGACGGCCAGTGCGCCGCCCGCGTACGCGAACAGCCCCGGGATCGTGTGGATGAGCCGCGTCCGGACGCTGTCGTAGGCGATACCGACCGAGACCGCCCCGACGATGTCGCCGTCGTCGTCCCGCAGGGGCACCTTCCCGCGCGCGGAGCGGCCCAGGGTGCCTTCGTCGATCTCCATCACCTCCTGGCCGGCCAGTGCGCGGCCCGGGTCGGTGGAGACGAGCCCGCCGACGTTGTCCGGGTCGGTGTGCGACCAGCGCACTCCGCGGCGGTCCATCACCACGACGTACTCGGCGCCCGTGGCCCTCCGGATCCGCTCCGCCTCCCGCTGCACCGGACCGTCCGGTGACGCGGGCGTGGCGCGCAGGTCGTCCACGAGCCGGGGTTCCTGTGCGGTCGTCTGGGCGATGGAGAGCGCCCGGCGCATCGCCTGGTCGTCCAGCTGGTCGCCGAGGGGCGCCAGGAACAGCCCGGTCGCCAGCACCGCGACGCCCGCGGCGATCGCCAGCTGCATCAGCAGGACCTGCGAGAACACCCGCCGGGGCAGACCGATGCGCAGGCGCCGTGCGAGGGGAGTGGAGCTCATGCCACGACGGTACGTGGGCGGCAGTCCGCGAGGGGAACGGGTGCCGTATGGATGCATTGATCAACCCGTGGGGCCGGCCCGACGTGTCAGCCGGTGGGCACCGGCAGGGTGACTTCCCGCACCGCCACCACGTCCATCCGGGCGGGCGCCCCGAGCACCGACGCGCCGCAGCTCCCCGCGCGGGGCGGCAGGGACGCCCCCTCGGCCACCACGACCTGCCAGTGCCGCCCGTCGGCGTGCGCGACGGTCACCTCCCGGCGCGGGGCGTCGCCGTCGGTGCGCACCACGCTCAGCACGTCCGCCGCGTACTCGCCGACCGCCGTGCGCACGGCGAGCTCGGCCGCCTGGCCGGGCCGCTCCCACGCGGAGCTGCCGCGGCAGCCCTCCACCACGATCCGGCCCTCCTGGACGGCGTGCAGGATCTCCTTCACGCCGTGGGCCTCGGCGCGGCCGTACGCGTAGCCGTACGGCAGCACCAGCAGCGTCGGGGAGAACCGATGACCGCCCAGATGGGTGACCTCCCAGACGCCGTCGACGCCCGACGCGGCGAGTTCGGCGGCGAGGGGGCGGCCGAGGAGGGCGCAGCAGCGGTCCCGTTTGCCGTTGGTGCACACCAGGGCGAGCGGATCGCCGGTGTGGGGACGGCCCTCGAGCACGGCGTCGAAGACGGTGTGCTCGCCCCTGCCGAGCGCGGCGAAGTCGAGGTCGAGCAGTCGCCGCGGGTCCGTCGTGGTCGCCTCGTGCAGCCACACCTTCCCGGGCCTCGTGTGGGCGGCGTAGACGCGGCGGGCGGCGGGCGCGCCGAGGTCGGCGTGCCGCCCGGGGCGGCGGATGAGCGCGATGCGCACGCCCGTGCCCTGTACGGCCGCCTCCAGCGCGTGGCCCAGCGCGGGATCCAGGTGGCTCGAAGTGAGCGCCCTGGCACCCCACGGACCCGGTTGCTCCAGGAGCAGCCAGGTCGTCGCGGTGGCCGCGGTGCCCGAAACGGGCTCGTCGAGATCCCGGGAGACGGTTGAGCACGTACTCACAGAGGTGAGCCTAACCTGAGTTGGCCCGGGTGTGACTTCCGGCCGCGTCGGTGCCTACTCCGGCAACGGTCGAGGAGGCCTCGGACCCGCGTAGAGGCCGGTCGGACGCATCCGCAGAGGGCGCTCGCCGTACTCCTCCAGGGCGTGCGCGATCCAGCCCGCCGTCCGGGATACCGCGAAGATCGTCTCGCCCGCCGCGGCCGGCATCCTGCAGGACACGGTCAGCACCGCCAGGGCCAGGTCCACATTGGCGTGCAGCGGTGTGTGGCGCGCGGTGGTGGCCACCACGTCGCGGGCCGCGGCCAGGGCGGGGGCCGCGCGCGGGATCTGCTCCAGCAGCGCGAACAGCGCCCGCGCGCGTGGGTCCTCGCCCGGGTAGAGCCGGTGGCCGAGGCCGGGGACGCGGCGGCCGGCCCGCAGTTCCGCGGCGACGACGGGGCCGGCGCTGCCGGTCTCCAGTACGTCGAGCAGCATCCGGTGGGCGAGGCCGCTCGCCGCCCCGTGCAGTGGCCCCTCGATCACGCCGAGCCCGGCGGAGACGGCCGCGTAGGCGTGTGCGCGGGCCGAGGCGGCGACCCGCACGGCGAGCGTGGAGGCGGCCAGGTCGTGGTCGGCCAGCAGCGCGAGGGCCGTGTCCAGGGCGCGCACCAGGGCCTCGTCGGGGTCCTGCCGGCTCAGCCGTCCCCACAGTCGGCCGGCCAGCGGGCCGTCCCCGCCTCCGTGCCCCATGGGCGGCAGGGCGTGGACGAGCGTGGGGACGAGGATGCGTGCGGTGGCGAGGACGGCTGCCTCGGACAGGTCGTAGCGCAGCGGGTCGGCGGCCGCCGCGGCGACGGCGGCGACCCGCAACCGGTCGGTGGGGCCCGCGTGTTCGGGCAGGGCCTGCACGGCGCGGCGGGCGACGGCGACGGTGGCCTTGGGCGCGGTGAAGACGGCACCGGGGCACGGGGCGCCCGTCCACAGCCACTCGGCGACCTCTTCGTAGCTGTGGTGCGCGGCCAGTTCGGTCGCGTCGACTCCACGGAAGTAGTACCGGTCCTGCTCGATGAGGGTCAGCCGGGTCCGGACGGACAGCTCGCCGCCGGAGCCCGGACTCCCGCTCTGCTCGCGTCTGCCGCGCCCGGCGAGCGCCTCCACCTCGCGGGCGTCGAAGGTGCTGCCCCGGCCGCCGGGCACCCGCCGGCTGCTGAGCTGACCGCGGCTGACGTACGCGTACACCGTCTCGGGCTTCACGCCGAGCAGCTCGGCGGCCTCCTTGGTGCTCAGCCGGCGTCCCGGAGCGGCGGGGGAGGGCTCTTGATCATGCATGAGGGTCACCGTACCGACAGTCGCGAACATTGATTATCAATCAATGTTGACAGGGTTGAAGTCAACCATGGACAGTCGAATCAAGTCCAGGGAGGTCGTCATGTCCGTCAGCAGGTCCGCAGCCACTCGCCTCGACGTTCCGCGAGGTCTCGCCGGCGTTGTCGTCGCCGACACGCGCGTCGGAGACGTCCGGGGGCGCGAGGGCTTCTACCACTACCGCCAGTACTCGGCCGTCGAACTCGCGCAGAGGCGCGGCTTCGAGGACGTCTGGCATCTCCTCGTGCACGGCGTCCTGCCCGACGCCGCGCGCGGGGCGGCCTTCGCGGCCGAGACCGCGGGTCTGCGGCGCCTGCCGGACGAGGTGCGGGCCGCGCTGCCCGCCGTGGCCACGGCCGGCGCACGCTCCGGCCCGCTGGCCGGCCTGCGTACGGCACTGTCCCTGCTCGGCGCGGCCAAGGGCTTCCGGCCGGTCTACGACACCGACGCCGGGCAGCGCCGCCGCGACACCCTCGTGGCCGCCGCGGCCGTACCGACACTGCTCACCGCGCTGCACCGGCTGGGCAACGGACTCGAGCCGGTGGAGCCGCGCGAGGACCTGCCGTACGCGGCCAACTACCTGTACATGATGAGCGGTTCGGAGCCCGACGAGGAGCAGGCCCGGGCGATCGAGCACTACCTGATCTCAACCATTGATCACGGATTCAACGCGTCCACCTTCACGGCCCGCGTCGTCGCGTCCACGGGCGCGGACGTGGCGGCCTGCCTCTCCGCCGCGGTGTCCGCACTGTCGGGCCCGCTCCACGGCGGAGCGCCGAGCCGAGCCCTGGACACCCTGGACGCCATCGGCACACCCGACCGCATCGCCCCCTGGATCCGCGAACGGGTGCTGGCCGGGGAACGCATCATGGGCTTCGGGCACGCCGTCTACCGCACGGAGGACCCGCGTTCCCGGATGCTCCGCGAGATCGCCCTGCGCTTCGGAGGCCCGAGGGTGGACTTCGCCGTGGAGGTCGAGCGCCGCGTCGAGGCGATCCTGGCGGAACTGAAGCCCGGCCGCGAACTGCACACCAACGTCGAGTTCTACGCGGGCGTCGTCATGGAACTCTGCGGCCTGCCGCGCGAGATGTTCACCCCGACGTTCGCGGCGGCCCGCACGGTCGGCTGGAGCGCCCACATCCTCGAGCAGGCCAAGGACCCGAAAATCATCCGCCCGGCCGCGCGGTACGTGGGTCCGGCGGCACCGGAGCCGGTCCCCACGGCCGACTGATACACCCGTGGGACGGCGGGCAGGACACGGCCGACCGGGCCGCTGCCCGGTGTCCGGCGGGCCCGCCGGGTGGTCGCTTCGGCTCGTATCCTGGTGCCGTACGCGTTACCCGGGCGTGAGCCCGGTGTACACGTGGGCGCAAGACGTACACGCAGGTGTCAGAGAGGTCGCACGTTGGGGCAGAGTCCGCGTCAGCAGATCCCGGTCGTCGTCCTCGCCGGGTTCCTCGGCTCCGGCAAGACCACCCTGCTCAACCATCTGCTGCACCGCAGCGGAGGCAGCCGTATCGGCGCCCTCGTCAACGACTTCGGCGCCATCGAGATCGACGCGATGGCCGTGGCCGGCGCCCTCGGCGACTCGACGGTCTCACTCGGCAACGGCTGCCTGTGCTGCGCCGTCGACGCCGGTGGACTGGACGAGTACCTGGAGCGCCTGACCCGTCCCGAGGCCGGCATGGACGTCATCGTCATCGAGGCGAGCGGCCTCGCCGAGCCGCAGGAACTCGTCCGCATGCTGCTGGCGAGCGAGAACCCGGACGTGGTCTACGGCGGGCTCGTCGAGGTCGTCGACGCCGCCGAGTTCGACGACACCCGTGCCCGGCACCCCGAGCTCGACCGGCATCTCTCGCTGGCCGACCTCGTCGTGGTCAACAAACTCGACCGGGCACCGGACGTCGGGCACGTCCTCGGTCTCGTGCGGTCCCTGGCCGACCGCGCCGCCGTCGTCCCCGCGACGTACGGCCGTATCGACCCGGAGTTCCTCTTCGACTGCCGGCCCGGCGAGGAGCGCGTGGGGCAACTGTCCTTCGACGACCTGCACGAGCACGCCGACGACGACGAGTACGACCCGCACGACCCGGAGGGCCCGGGGGACCGCTACGGGCATCTGCACGCCGCCTACGACAGCCTGTCCTTCGTCTCCGAGGTGCCCCTCGACCCGCGCCGGCTCATCGCGTTCCTCGACAGCCGCCCCGAAGGGCTGTACCGGATCAAGGGGTACGTCGACTTCGGCGCGTCCGACCGCAGGAACCGGTACGCCGTGCATGCCGTCGGCCGGTTCCTGCGGTTCTACCCGGAGCCGTGGCCCGCCGCCGAGGACCGTCTCACCCGGCTCGTCCTCATCGGCTCCGGCATCGACGCGACCGCCCTGCGCACGGAGCTCGACGCCTGCCGCAGTGACGCCCCGCACACCGCCGACGAACACGGCATGTGGGGCGTGCTGCGCTACGTGCAGGATCCGGAGGGGCAGGACCCCGACGCACCGTGTCCGGACGTGGCCGATCCGGACGGGCGGGGCTTCGACATGGAGGAAGCCGGCCCGGAGCCGTCCCGGCGGGCGCGGCCGGGTGAGGGGCTCCGGCCCGGGCCGGCCCGGACGGCGCCGTCCGGCGGATGCGGGCGGGGCGGGCCCGCCGCCTCATAGGGCCTGTCGTGTGGAGCACCCCGGCGTCACGGGGTCCGGCACGCACCTCTGCCGCGCTGTCGTCGGTGGCCGACGCTCCGCGTCGACGCCCTCCTCCGCCTTGCAGCCGCACGCACCAGACCCCGCTCGGGTCGGCCGCAGAGCACCGCGTCTTACAGCCGGCCTGATCCCAAACGACAGACCCTAGATCGCCCCCGCCACCACCCACACCGTCTTCGGCAGGGACACGCCCGAGCCGTCGCGCCGGGGGTCCATGTCCGGGAGCTCGGCCGGGGTGCCGTTCTTCTGCGCGGCCCGAGCCGGCACCGCGCCCGCCCAGGCCACGGACAGGCAGTCCTCGCCCTTCAGGAACCGCTGGCAGCGCACACCGCCCGTGGCGCGGCCCTTGCGCGGGAACTGGTCGAACGGGGTCAGCTTCGCCGTCGTCTGCACGGAGTCGTCCAGCGTGCCGCGCGAGCCCGCGACCGTGAACACCACGGCGTCCACCGCGGGGTCGACGGCGGTGAAGGTGATGACCTTCGCGCCCTCGGCGAGCTTGACGCCCGCCACACCGCCGGCCGGCCTGCCCTGCGGGCGGACCTGCGAGGCCTGGAAGCGCAGCAACTGCGCGTCGTCCGTGATGAAGACCAAATCCTCCTCGCCGGTACGCAGCTCCACCGCGCCGACGATCCGGTCACCGTCCTTGAGCCCGATGACCTCCAACTCGTCCTTGTTGGCCGGATAGTCGGGCACCACGCGCTTGACGACGCCCTGCTCCGTGCCGATGGCGAGGCCAGGCGACGACTCGTCCAGCGTGGTCAGGCAGATCACCGTCTCGTCGTCCTCCAGGGACACGAACTCGGCGATCGGCGCGCCACCCGAGAGATTCGGTGTCGGCATCTCCTGCGGGAGCTGCGGCAGGTCGACCACGTTCAGTCGCAGCAGGCGGCCCGCCGACGTGACCACGCCCACCTCGCCGCGGGCCGTGGCCGGCACGGCCGAGACGATCACGTCGTGCTTGACGCGCTTGGCCTTCGCGTCCTCCTGGAACGGCTCGCTGTTCACCGTGCGGGCCAGCAGACCCGTCGAGGACAGCAGCACCCGGCACGGGTCGTCCGCGACCTGCAGCGGCACGGCGGCCGGGACACCCGCCGACTCCAGCAGCAGCGTGCGCCGATCGGTGCCGAACTTCTTGCCGACGCTCGCCAGTTCCGCCGAGACCAGCTTGCGCAGCTCGGCGTCCGAGTCGAGGATCCGGGTCAGCTCCTCGATCTCCGTGGTCAGCCGGTCCTTCTCCGCCTCCAGCTCGATGCGGTCGAACCGGGTGAGCCGGCGCAGCGGCGTGTCGAGGATGTACTGCGTCTGCACGTCGCTCAGCGAGAAACGGTCCATCAGGCGCTGCTTGGCCTCGGCGGAGTTGTCGCTGGAGCGGATCAGCCGGATGACCTCGTCGATGTCGACCAGGGCCGTCAGCAGGCCCTCGACCAGGTGCAGCCGGTCGCGCTTCTTGCCGCGGCGGAACTCCGAGCGCCGCCGGACGACGTTGAAGCGGTGGTCGAGATAGACCTCCAGCAGCTCCTTGAGGCCGAGTGTGAGGGGCTGTCCGTCCACCAGGGCGACATTGTTGATGCCGAAGGACTCCTCCATCGGCGTCAGCTTGTACAGCTGCTCCAGGACCGCCTCCGGCACGAAGCCGTTCTTGATCTCGATGACCAGGCGCAGGCCGTGCAGGCGGTCGGTGAGGTCCTTGACGTCGGCGATGCCCTGCAGCTTCTTCGAACCGACGAGGTCCTTGATCTTGGCGATGACCTTCTCGGGACCGACCGTGAACGGCAGCTCCGTGACGACGAGGCCCTTGCGGCGCGGCGTCACGTCCTCCACGGTGACCGTCGCGCGGATCTTGAACGTGCCGCGGCCGTTCTCGTAGGCGTCGCGGATGCCGGACAGGCCGACGACGCGGCCGCCGGTGGGCAGGTCGGGGCCCGGGACGTGCTTCATCAGGGCGTCGAGATCCGCGTTCGGGTGGCGGATCAGGTGGCGGGCTGCGGCGACGACCTCGCGCAGGTTGTGGGGCGGCATGTTCGTGGCCATGCCGACCGCGATGCCCGAGGCGCCGTTGACCAGGAGGTTCGGGAAGGCGGCGGGCAGGGCCACCGGCTCCCGCTCCTGGCCGTCGTAGTTCGGTGCGAAGTCGACGGTGTCCTCGTCGATGGACTCCGTCATCAGGCTGGCGGCCTCGGCCATCCGGCACTCGGTGTACCGCATGGCGGCCGGCGGGTCGTCGTTGCCCAGCGAGCCGAAGTTGCCGTGGCCGTCGACCAGCGGCACCCGCATGGAGAACGGCTGCGCCATGCGCACCAGCGCGTCGTAGATCGACGCGTCGCCGTGCGGGTGCAGCTTGCCCATGACCTCGCCGACGACGCGGGCGCACTTCACGTAGCCCCGCTCGGGGCGCAGCCCCATCTCGTTCATCTGGTAGACGATGCGACGGTGCACCGGCTTGAGGCCGTCGCGGGCGTCAGGCAGAGCACGGGAGTAGATGACCGAGTACGCGTACTCGAGGAAGGAGCCCTGCATCTCGTCGACGACGTCGATGTCGAGGATCTTCTCCTCGTACGAGTCGTCGGGCGGCGGGGTCTTCGTACTACGGCGGGCCATCGCTGCCGGCTCCTTGCTGAAGCAGTGAACGAACGGATCTGACGCGGACCATTGTGGACCGGGGCACTGACAGCGACCGACCGGGACCCGAGAGGGTGGTGCCCGGCCCGGCGCTGCCCGCAGGTTACGCCCTCGCACGGCGCGAGCCCCTTCCCCCTGCGGGCGGACGGCATTCCCGCCGGGGGCCGCCGGCTGTCTCGCTGTGGGCGTACAGCGCCGCGGGAACTTCGCGAAGCCCGCGCACGCTTGCATACAGTGGCGGGACCGGCAGCATCCGGCGGTTTCCCTGTAGTTTCCGCGATCGAAGGGACGTACATGCCCATGGGTCACACGGCCACAGCCCAGGCAGGCTCCGGCGGCCTGACAGCGACCGAGCACCGCCTGGCCAACGGCCTGCGCGTGGTGCTCTCCGAGGACCACCTGACCCCGGTCGCCGCGGTGTGCCTCTGGTACGACGTCGGCTCGCGCCACGAGGTCAAGGGCCGCACCGGCCTGGCTCACCTTTTCGAGCACCTGATGTTCCAGGGCTCCGCCCAGGTCACGGGCAACGGTCACTTCGAACTGGTGCAGGGCGCGGGCGGCTCGCTCAACGGCACCACCAGCTTCGAGCGGACCAACTACTTCGAGACGATGCCCGCCCACCAGCTGGAGCTCGCTCTCTGGCTGGAGGCCGACCGCATGGGCTCCCTGCTCGCCGCCCTGGACGACGAGTCGATGGAGAACCAGCGGGACGTCGTCAAGAACGAGCGCCGCCAGCGCTACGACAACGTCCCCTACGGCACGGCGTTCGAGAAGCTGACCGCCCTCGCCTACCCGGAGGGCCACCCCTACCACCACACCCCGATCGGCTCCATGGCCGACCTGGACGCGGCGACACTGGAGGACGCACGCGCGTTCTTCCGTACGTACTACGCGCCCAACAACGCCGTGCTCTCCGTGGTCGGCGACATCGACCCCGGACAGACGCTCGCCTGGATCGAGAAGTACTTCGGCTCCATCCCCGGGCACGACGGCAAGCCCGCCCCGCGCGACGGCACGCTGCCGGACGTCATCGGCGAGCAGCTGCGCGAGGTCGTGGAGGAGGAGGTTCCCGCGCGTGCCCTGATGGCGGCCTACCGTCTGCCGCAGGACGGCACGCGCGCGTGCGACGCGGCCGACCTGGCACTGACCGTCCTCGGCGGCGGCGAGTCCTCCCGCCTGTACAACCGGCTGGTGCGCCGGGACCGTACGGCCGTCGCGGCCGGCTTCGGTCTGCTGCGGCTCGCCGGGGCGCCCTCCCTGGGCTGGCTGGACGTCAAGACGTCGGGCGACGTCGAGGTGCCGGTCATCGAGACGGCGATCGACGAGGAGCTCGCCCGGTTCGCGGAGGAGGGCCCCACGGCCGAGGAGATGGAGCGCGCCCAGGCCCAGTTGGAGCGCGAGTGGCTGGACCGCCTGGGCACGGTCGCGGGCCGCGCCGACGAACTGTGCCGGTACGCCGTCCTGTTCGGCGACCCGCAGCTCGCCCTCACCGCCGTGCAGCGCGTGCTCGAGGTGACCGCCGAGGAGGTCCAGGAGGTCGCCAAGGCCCGCCTGCGACCCGACAACCGAGCGGTGCTCGTGTACGAGCCGACCGGGCCCGGGACCGAAGCGGGCGCCGACGCGACGACCGACGCGAGTGACGCCACCGACGAGAACGAGGAGGCGGCCAAGTGACCGACCTGGCCCCCATGGACTTCCACCCCCGTCCGCAGGGCGGCGAGCCCAGGCCCTGGGCGTTCCCCGCACCCGAGCGCGGCACGCTCGGCAACGGCCTCACCCTGCTTCGCTGCCACCGCCCCGGCCAGCAGGTCGTCGCCGTAGAGGTGCTCCTGGACGCGCCCCTGGAGGCGGAGCCCGCCGGACTGGACGGCGTCGCGACGATCATGGCGCGGGCCTTCTCCGAGGGCACCGACAAGCACTCCGCCGAGGACTTCGCCGCCGAGCTGGAGCGCTGCGGCGCCACCCTCGACGCGCACGCCGACCACCCCGGTGTGCGCCTCAGCCTGGAGGTGCCCGCCTCCCGCCTCGCCAAGGGACTCGGGCTGCTCGCCGACGCCCTCCGGGCGCCCGCGTTCGCCGACAGCGAGGTCGAGCGGCTCGTCCGCAACCGCCTGGACGAGATCCCGCACGAGCTGGCCAACCCCGCGCGGCGGGCGGCCAAGGAGCTCTCCAGAGAGCTGTTCCCGGCCGACTCGCGCGTGTCGCGCCCGCGCCAGGGCACCGAGGAGACGGTCGCCGCCGTCGACGCCGGGGCCGTGCGCGCCTTCTACGAGCGGCATGTGCGGCCGGCCACCGCCACGGCCGTGATCGTCGGCGACCTCACCGGCACCGACCTGGACGCCCTGCTCGGCGACACGCTCGGCGCGTGGACCGGCTCCCCGGCCGCCGCCCGTCCCGTGCCGCCGGTGACCGCCGACGACACCGGCCGCGTCGTCGTCGTGGACCGGCCCGGCGCCGTCCAGACGCAGCTGCTCATCGGCCGCGTCGGACCGGACCGGCACGCGCGCGTGTGGCCCGCGCAGGTCCTCGGCACGTACTGCCTGGGCGGCACCCTCACCTCCCGCCTGGACCGCGTCCTGCGCGAGGAGAAGGGCTACACCTACGGTGTGCGGTCGTTCGCGCAGGTCCTGAGGTCCGCCCCGGACGGCTCGGGTGCCGCGATGCTCGCCATCAGCGGCTCCGTGGACACCGAGAGCACCGGCCCGGCCCTTCAGGACCTGTGGACGGTGCTGCGCACGCTCGCCGCGGAGGGCCTCACCGACGCCGAGCGTGACGTGGCGGTGCAGAACCTGGTGGGCGTGGCGCCGCTCAAGTACGAGACGGCGGCGGCCGTGGCGAGCACCCTGGCCGACCAGGTCGAGCAGCACCTGCCCGACGACTTCCAGGCCACGATGTACCGGCAGCTCGCCGCGACCGGCACCGTGGAGGCCACGGCGGCGGTCGTCAGCGCCTTCCCCGGGGACCGGCTGGTGACGATCCTCGTGGGCGACGCGGCCCGGATCAAGGAGCCCGTCGAGGCCCTCGGCATCGGCGAGGTCACGGTGGTCCCCGCCGAATAGCGAGCTGAACCGACAGGACGCCGGACCTCGCACGAACCGGGGGCCCTGGTGGCTGACCGGCCACCAGGGCCCCCGTATGCCGGAATTGGCGGGGATTGCGGGAGAGGCTGCCTGTCTGGCCTGTGGCATGCGCTACAAAAGCCGCCTTCGGTTTGGGGATCGAAAGATGTCCCGTTTAGCGTCGTCCGGTCTGTCCGTCAGGCAGTGCGCCGCACCCGCGGCACCGGACAGTCATCGCCGAGTCCCCCTACGGCGCGAGCCGGGGGAGCCGGGGACCCACCATCAGTCCCTGGGGTGAATCGGACGCCCGCGCGTGCCGCGAGGGGGTCCGTAGGAGACCTTCCTGCTCCGAACCCGTCAGCTAACCCGGTAGGCGAGAGGGAAGGAAAGGACAAGCCTGTACATGGCGTTCACGCGCGCCACCGGGAAGCACCGTCGTCCCAGCCGAATGCATCGCTCCACCGCCCGCGCGGCGGGCGTGGCGGCCCTCGCCGCCACCGGCGTCGTCGGCACCCTCGCGGCCCCGGCGCTCGCCGCCGAGCCCGCCGCCGAGCAGACCGGTCTCACCCCGGTCGTCACTATCGGCGATTCGGTCGCCGACGAGATCGAGGCCCAGGTCGCCGCCCAGCAGCGGGCCGCCGACCTGGCCGAGGCGGAGCGCAAAGCCGTCGAGGCCGCCCGCGAGAAGGCGGCGAAGGCAGCCGAGGAGGCCGCCGAACGGGCCCGCGCGGCCAAGGAGCGGGCCGCCCGCGCGGCCGAGCGCAAGCGCCTGAACACCTACGTCGCCCCGGTCGCGGGTTCGTACGTCTCCACCGGTTACCGGAGCGGAGGCGCCGTCTGGTCCTCCGGCAGCCACACCGGCATCGACTTCCACGCCGCCGGCGGCACACCCGTCCAGGCCGTGGGCCCGGGCACCGTCGTCGAGGCCGGCTGGGGCGGCGCGTACGGCAACCAGGTCGTGATCCGTATGAACGACGGCACGTACACCCAGTACGGCCACCTGTCCTCCGTCGAAGTCTCCGTCGGCCGGCAGGTCACTCCGGGAACGCCGATCGGCCTGTCCGGCGCGACCGGCAACGTCACCGGCCCCCACCTGCACTTCGAGGCGCGCACCGGCCAGGAGTACGGCTCCGACATCGACCCCGTCGCCTACCTCCGCTCGCACGGCGTGCACGTCTGAGACGCCACAGGCTCCACGAGCGCCCGGGGGCCCACGAGCGCCCGCTCCGGGGCGGTGCGCCGCGAACGGCTGACGCCGGAGCCGCGCCCGCGGGAAGGGGGCACGGCTCCGCGCGATGCCGTTCGATGGTCAGACGGTCTCGGGAAGCTCCTCGAGACCCTCGGCGACCAGCTTCGCCAGCCGGTCCAGGGCGACGTCGGCGCCCTCGGCGTCACAGGTGAGGACGACCTCGTCACCGCCCTGGGCGCCAAGACTCAGCACGGCCAGCATGGACCTCGCGTTGACGGGGTCGCCCCCGGCCTTGGCGATCGTCACCGGGACGCCCGAGGCCGTGGCGGCCCGGACGAAGACGGAGGCGGGGCGGGCGTGGAGACCCTCGGCCCAGCCGACGTTGACGCGGCGCTCAGCCATGTGATGCTGCCCTTCAGATGAACCAGGGGTGTCCAGCCGGATTTCCGCACGGTGAAGCGTGCCCAGGGCGGCGCCATGTATGCAGCCCGCACGGCGGCCGTCCTCCACAGACTGCCTCGCGCCGTTGTCATACGCGAGCCGTACGCTGGGCCCCATGCAGACCCCGTCGGACCGGCACGACTATCCCGCGCACTGGGAGGCCGACGTGGTGCTGCGCGACGGGGGCACCGCGCGTGTCCGCCCCATCACCGCGCACGACGCCGAGCGCCTGGTCAGCTTCTACGAGCAGGTTTCCGACGAGTCGAAGTACTACCGCTTCTTCGCGCCCTACCCGCGCCTGTCGGCGAAGGACGTCCACCGCTTCACGCACCACGACTTCGTGGACCGGGTGGGGCTCGCGGCCACGGTGGGCGGCGAGTTCATCGCCACCGTGCGCTACGACCGGATCGGCGCCGACGGCACGCCCGCGTCCTCCCGCCCGTCGCCCGCCCCCGCCGCAGGACGCGTGGCGCCCGACCCCTCCGCGTCCGACGAGGCCGAGGTCGCTTTCCTCGTGCAGGACGCCCACCAGGGCCGCGGCGTCGCCTCCGCCCTGCTGGAACACATCGCGGCCGTCGCCCGCGAGCGCGGAATCCGCCGCTTCGCCGCCGAGGTGCTGCCCGCCAACAACAAAATGATCAAGGTGTTCACCGACGCGGGCTACACCCAGAAGCGCAGCTTCGAGGACGGCGTCGTCCGCCTGGAATTCGACCTCGAGCCCACCGACCGCTCCCTCGCCGTGCAGTACGCGCGCGAGCACCGCGCCGAGGCGAGGTCCGTGCAACGGCTGCTGACGCCCGGCTCGGTCGCCGTCATCGGCGTCGGCCGCACCCCCGGCGGGGTGGGCCGCAGCGTCCTGGGCAACATCCGGGACGGCGACTTCACCGGCCGCCTGTACGCCGTGAACCGGGCGCTGCCAGAAGGGCAGAAGGACATCGACGGCGTGCCCGCCCACCGCTCGGTGGGGGACATCGGGGAACCGGTCGACCTCGCCGTCGTCGCCGTACCCTCCGAGCAGGTGCCCCAGGTCGTCACGGAGTGCGGCGAGCACGGCGTGCGAGGACTCGTCGTGATCACCGCCGGGTACGCCGAGAGCGGCCCCGAGGGCCGGGAGCGCCAGCGCGAACTGGTGCGGCACGCGCGCGCGTACGGCATGCGGATCATCGGGCCGAACGCCTTCGGGATCATCAACACCTCCGAGCGGGTCCGGCTCAACGCCTCCCTCGCCCCCGAGATGCCGAGGCCCGGCCGGATCGGCCTGTTCGCCCAGTCCGGCGCCATCGGCATCGCCCTGCTGTCCCGGCTGCACCGGCGCGGCGGCGGCGTCACCGGTGTCACGGGCGTGTCGACGTTCGTCTCCTCCGGCAACCGCGCCGACGTCTCGGGCAACGACGTCCTGCAGTACTGGTACGACGACCCCGACACCGACGTCGTCCTCATGTACCTGGAGTCGATCGGCAACCCCCGCAAGTTCACCCGTCTCGCCCGGCGCACGGCCGCGGCGAAGCCGCTCGTCGTCGTCCAGGGCGCCCGGCACGGCGGCGCGGCCCCGCCCGGCCACGCCGTACGCGCCACCCGGCTGCCGCACGCCACGGTGTCGGCGCTGCTGCGCCAGGCCGGCGTGATCCGCGTCGACACGATCACCGAGCTCGTCGACGCGGGCCTGCTGCTCGCCCGCCAGCCCCTGCCGACCGGCCCGCGCGTGGCCGTCCTCGGCAACTCCGAATCGCTCGGCCTCCTCACCTACGACGCCTGCCTCGCCGAGGGCCTGCACCCGCAGCCGCCCCTGGACCTGACGACCGGCGCCACCCCGGAGGACTTCCGCGCGGCGCTGTCCCGGGCGCTCGCCGACGACACGTCCGACGCGGTCGTCGTGACCGCGATCCCCACGGTCGGCGAGGACCGCGCGGGAGACGCGGCGCTGGCCGAGGCCCTGCGCTCGGCCGCGGAGACGGTCCCGTCCAAGCCGGTGCTCGTCGTGCACGTGGAGCTGGGCGGGCTCGCGAACGCCCTGTCGGCCGCGGCCGGCACAGCACCCCGGGCCGCCACCGGCACCCCACGCGGCACCCAGCCACCACCCCCGGGCGATCATGCACCCCCGGCCGCCCACCCACCCCCGGGCGGCCATCCGGCGAAGGCCGGCCGCCCGGCGACGGCCGAGCACCCCGCCGGGCCACGCCCCTCCACGGCGGCCCGGCCACCTGCCACGTCCGGCCCCGTCCCCCCACCTGCCATGTCCGGCCCGCCCGCGCCTGCCACGTTCGGTCCGGCCTCACCCGCCACGTCCGGTCCGGCCGCGCCCGCCACCGGCGGACCCGCCGCCCCCGCCGCGGGCGCCCCCGCTGCCCTCATCCCCGCCTACCCCGCCGCCGAGCGGGCGGTACGCGCCCTGGCCGAGGCCGTCCGGTACGCGCAGTGGCGGCGGGACGCGGCCGACCCCGGCAGGGTGCCCGAGTTCGAGGACATCGACGAGAAGGCCGCCGCCGAACGGATCGACGGCCTCCTCGCACGCGGCCAGGGCCTCACACTCGGCACGGACGAGACCCGCGAGCTGCTGAGCACCTACGGCATCCACGTCCAGCGCGCCCTGCCCGCCCCCACGCCCGACGAGGCCGCCGCTGCCGCCCGCACACTCGGCTATCCCGTCGCCCTCAAGGCCACCGCCCCGCACCTGCGGCACCGCGCCGACCTCGGCGGCGTACGCCTGGATCTCGCGCACGAGGAGCAACTGCGCCGGGCGTACGCCGAGTTGACGGAGCTCTTCGGCACGCCGGAGGAGCTGCGCCCGGTGGTGCAGCGGATGGCACCCCGGGGCGTGGACACGGTCGTGCGGGCCGTGATCGACCCGGCGGCCGGCGCCGTGCTCTCCTTCGGACTGGCGGGGGCCGCCTCCCAGCTGCTCGGAGACACCGCGCACCGGCTGATTCCAGTCACCGACCGCGAGGCCACTTCCCTGGTGCGGTCCATCCGGACGGCGCCCCTGCTGTTCGGATGGCGCGGTTCCGCCCCCGTCGACACACCCGCGCTGCAGGAAGTGCTACTGAGAGTGTCTCGCCTGGTGGACGATCATTCCGAAGTCGTGGCCGTCACTCTGGAGCCCGTCGTGGTCGCTCAGCAGGGCTTGAGCGTCCTGACGGCCTCCGTACGCCTCGCGCCGCCTCCTGCCCGCGACGACCTGGGACCACGTACCCTCCCGGCTTACTGAAAACAAACCGCCGGAACCATTGCCGGAACCGGCCACCGGGACCCGGCCGGACCGGCCCGAGCGGTGCCTCGTAGTCAGTGGTCCCCCGTAGGATGGGCGCATGGCCAAGACCAGTACGACGACCCAGGGGCTGCGTGCGGCGATCGAGCGCAGCGGCTACTACCCGGCCCTCGTGGCCGAGGCGGTGGAGGCTGCCGTGGGCGGCGAGCCCGTCCGGTCGTACCTGGTCCACCAGGAGACGACGTTCGACCAGAACGAGGTGCGGCGGCACGTGACGGTGCTCGTCCTCACGGGCAACCGCTTCATCGTCAGCCATACCGACGAGCAGGCCGCCGACAGCACGTCCCCGACGCCGTACGCCACGACGTCGACGGAGTCCGTGAAGCTGGACCGGATCTCGTCGATCGTCGTCAGCCGCGTCGTCGCCAACCCGGAGTCGTACACGCCGGGCACCCTGCCCCGCGAGATCGTGCTCACCATCGGCTGGGGCGCCGTCGCCCGCATCGACCTGGAGCCCGCGGCCTGCGGCGACCCCAACTGCGAGGCGGACCACGGCTACACGGGCAACTCGACGGCGGACGACCTGAGTCTGCGCGTCAGCGAGGCAGGGGACGGCCCCGAGACGGTGCGCCAGGCGCTCGTCTTCGCGCAGGCCCTCTCCGAGGCGACCGCGGATCCGACGCACTGATGGCGCAGCCCGCCGCCTGGGACGACCACCCGGAACCGCTCGCCCCGGACACCGCGCCCCTGCCGGCGTACGGCTCCGGTTCGCTCGCCGACCTGCTGCCCACGCTCGCCGCCGGCATGGACGTACCCGGGACGACCGCCGCCATCCGCGAGCTGACCCCCGCCGACCGGAACTGCGTGTTCCTGATCGACGGCCTCGGCTGGGAGCAGCTGCGGGCGCACCCGGACGAGGCGCCCTTCATGACCTCCCTGCTCGCCTCCTCACGCGGCGGCACCGGACGCCCGATCACCGCCGGCTACCCGGCGACCACCGCCACCTCCCTCGCCTCCGTCGGCACCGGTCTGCCCCCCGGTGCCCACGGCCTGCCCGGCTACACGGTGCGCGACCCGGACACCGGCGAGCTGATGAACCAGCTGCGCTGGCAGCCGTGGACCGCCCCCGGCACCTGGCAGCCGTACCCGACGATCTTCCGGCTGGCCCAGGAGGCCGGGGTGCACGCCGCCCAGGTGACCTCCCCGACCTTCGCGAACACCCCACTGACCAAGGTCGCCCTCAGCGGCGGGGCCTTCCACGGGCGGCTCGCCGGCGAGGACCGCATGGACACCGCGGCCCGGCAACTGGCCGCCGCCGACCGCTCCCTGGTCTACACGTACTACGCCGAGGTCGACGGCGCAGGGCACCGCTTCGGCGTCGACTCCGACACCTGGCGCGGCCAGCTCATGTACGTCGACCGCCTGGTGCAGCGCCTCGCCGAGCAGCTCCCGCCGCGCACCGCGCTCTACGTCACCGCCGACCACGGCATGATCGACGTGCCGTTCGACGAGGACCACCGCCTCGACTTCGACCACGACTGGGAGCTGCGCGCCGGCGTCGCCCTGCTCGGCGGCGAGGGCCGCGCCCGCCACGTCTACGCGGTACCGGGCGCGCAGAGCGACGTACTGACCTGCTGGCGCGAGGTGCTGGGCGAGCAGTTCTGGGTGGCTTCGCGGGACGAGGCGATCGCGGCGGGCTGGTTCGGCCCGCGCATCGACGAGCGGGTGTACGACCGCATCGGCGACGTGGTGGCCGCCGCTCGGGACGACGTGCTGCTCATCGCCTCCGAGCGGGAGCCGAAGGAGTCCTCGATGGTCGGCAACCACGGTTCGCTGACCCCCGCCGAGCAACTGGTCCCCCTGCTCGAAGTACGCTCCTGACCAGGCCCTCGCCCCCGTTTCGCCGAAAGGTGCTCAACCCTCCATGCCCGAGCTGGTGTTCTTCTCCGGAACGATGGACTGCGGGAAGTCGACGCTGGCTCTCCAGATCGAGCACAACCGCTCGGCCCGCGGTCTGGCCGGCATGATCTTCACGCGGGACGACCGGGCCGGCGAGGGCAAACTGTCCTCACGCCTCGGCCTGGTCACCGACGCGGTCGAGGTCGCGGACGGCACGGACCTGTACGCCTACCTCGTCGAGCACCTTTCGCACGGCGGGCGGGCGGACTACGTCATCGCCGACGAGGCGCAGTTCCTCGCACCGGAACAGATCGACCAGCTCGCGCGCGTGGTGGACGACCTGGAGGTCGACGTCTACGCCTTCGGTATCACCACCGACTTCCGCAGCAAGCTGTTTCCCGGCTCCCAGCGGCTGGTGGAACTCGCCGACCGCGTCGAGGTGCTCCAGGTGGAGGCGCTGTGCTGGTGCGGCGCCCGCGCCACGCACAACGCCCGCACCATAGGCGGCGTCATGGTGGTCGAGGGCGCCCAGGTGGTCGTCGGCGACGTCAACCACTCCACGGACGACGTCGGCTACGAGGTGCTGTGCCGCCGGCACCACCGGCGCCGCATGACGGCGGCGACGGCCCGCGCGGCGGCACTCTCCCCGGACGTCCTGCCGGTGCCCTCGACCTGAACAGCCCCGGCAGCCGACCCGTCCGGCCTGCCCGACCCGGTCCCACCGGCCGCCGCGGCCGAGGCAGTCACCTCGTACCGCACAGCAGCGAGAACCGGGCCCCCTCCGGGTCGGCCACCATGGTCACCCGCCCCCGCGCGCTGTGCCCGGAGGGCCCGAGGACCCGGCCGCCCAACCGCTCCACCCGCTCCAGGGCCGCACCGAGATCGGCGACCTCGAAGTACGTGATCCAGTGCGGGCCGTGCTCCCGGGGCAGGTCGGCGCCCATGCCGTGGATGGCGGCGACCGGGCGGCCGTCGAGGCGCAGCGTCACGTAGTCGGAGTCGGAGTCGGAGTCGGAGTCGGCGGAACCGGCCGCGTCCTCCTCGTAGCCGAACACCGACTCGTAGAACTTCGCGGCGCCGGCCGACTCGGAGGTCAGCAGCTCGTTCCAGGCGGGTGTGCCGGGTCCGCCGGTGACCGCCGTGCCGAGGTGCGCCGCGGCCTGCCAGATGCCGAAGACCGCACCCGTCGGATCGGAACCGATCGCGAGGCGCCCGGAGTCGGCGGCGTCCAGCGGGCCCACTCCGACCGTGCCGCCGCACAGCCGCACCGCTTCGGCGGTCGCGTCCACGTCGTCCGTGGCGAAGTACGGGGTCCAGGCGACGGGCAGATCACGGTCCGGGGTCAGCCGGCCGATGCCCGCCACCTCGTGGCCGTCGAGCAGGGCCCGCACGTACGGGCCGAGTCGTTGCGGGCCCGGCTGGAACTCCCAGCCGAACAGTGCCCCGTAGAACTCCTGGGTCGCGTCCACCGCGTGCACCATCAGGCTCACCCAGCAGGGCATGCCGGGCGCGTACCGGGCCCGAGCAGCGTGCCCCCGTGCATCGGTCATCGTCACTCTCTTCTCGGCCCCTCGCGGTGGCCGTGGTCGCGTCCGCTCGCCGCCCCGTGCCGATGGTCGCACCACCCGCCGTGCCGTGCCCTGCGACGCGCTCCGTGTCCGGTAACACCCGGATGTGCGGCTGCCGTCCACTTTTGGGCACGTCGACGAGTGCTGATCGGCTGTACAGCTTGTACTTGATCCCGTACACCACGTGACCGAAAGTGCCGGGCCGAGCAGAGTAGCCCGACACGAACGAGTCGGCCACCCCGTGCGCAAGGATGGCAACCATGAGTGTCATCATCTCCGCATCCGAACTCGTGAGCGAACTCGCGGGCGAGAACCCGCCCGTCCTCCTGGACGTCCGCTGGCAGCTGAGCGCCGCCAAAGCGGCCGGTGAACCACCCTTCGACGGACGCGCCGCTTACACGTCCGGCCACCTGCCCGGCGCCGTCTTCGTCGACCTGGACCGGGAGTTGGCCGGTGCGCCCGGCGCGGCCGGCCGGCATCCGCTGCCCGATCTCGCGGTGTTCGGCGCCGCGATGCGCGGGGCGGGCGTGTCGGCGCGGCGGCCGGTCGTCGCGTACGACGGCGGCCAGGGCTGGGCGGCGGCTCGCGCCTGGTGGCTGCTGCACTGGACGGGTCACCCGAACGTGCGAGTACTGGACGGCGGGTTGCCGGCGTGGCGGGGCCCGCTGGAGGCGGCGGTGCCGGCGCCGGCCGAGGGCGACTTCGTGCCGGTGCCGCGCGAGGCGGGGCTGCTCGACGCCGACGGCGCCGCGGACCTGGCGCGCTCCGGGGTGCTGTTCGACGCGCGCGCGGGGGAGCGGTACCGGGGCGAGGCGGAGCCGATCGACCCGGTCGGCGGGCACATCCCGGGCGCCGTGTCCGCGCCGACCACCGACAACGTGACGGCGGACGGACTCTTCCTGCCCGCGGAGCGACTGCGGGCGCGTTTCGAGGCGCTCGGCGCGTCCGGCGGCTCGGACATCGGCGTGTACTGCGGCTCGGGCGTCTCCGGCGCCCACGAGGTGCTGGCCCTGGCCGTGGCGGGCATCCCGGCCGCGCTGTACGTCGGCTCGTGGTCGGAGTGGTCCGCGGACCCGAAACGCCCGGTCGCGACGGGCCCCGACCCCCGGTAGCCGTACGCACGCGGCACGACCGTCAGCCGTACGTGGGTGAGGGCCCGCGCCACCCGGCACGGGCCCTCACCCCCACAGTCCTGCGACTACTCCTGCTTCTTGCGCCGCGTCCCGAACACGATCTCGTCCCAACTGGGCACGGCGGCGCGGCGGCCCGGACGGACGCCGTCCGCCTCGGCCTGACGGTCGGTGGAACCGATCAGCCGGTCGCGGTGGCTGCCGACGGAACGCGGCATGAGCACGTCGGCGTAGGCCGAACCGGCCGACGCCGCGGGCGCGGGCGGTTCCTCCGCCTCGGGCTCCGGCTGCTCGTCCGCGTCGGGCTCCGTGGGGCGCTCCGGGACCACCAGGTCGCCCCGGAAGCTCGGCACGGCCTCCAGCAGGCTGGTCAGCGAGTCCCGTTCGCCCGAGGCCGTGACCGCGATGTCGTCGCCGGGCTCGGACTGCGGCGCGGGCAGGCTCGGCCGCTCCCGGTCCAGGGAACGGTCCAGCGGACGGTCGCGAGGCAGCCGGGCGATGCGCGGCACGAAGGGGAAGCTGGGCTCCGAGGAGGCGAGGTCGTCGGACTCGCCGATCAGCGAGCGTGCCTCCTCGTCGACGGCCTGCACCAGCCGTCGCGGAGGGTCGTACGTCCAGCTCGCCGCGTGAGGTTCGCCCGCGACCCGGTAGACCAGCAGGACCTCCCAGGTGCCGTCGTCGCGGCGCCAGGAGTCCCACTGCACGGTGTCCTTCTCGGCACCGCGCAGCAGCAGCCGCTCCTGGACGGCCTCGCCCAGCGGCGGACCGGAGTTCTCGCCGGGGCGGCGGACGGGGGTCTTGCGGGCCCGCTCCGCCATGAAGGCGCGCTCCGCGAGAACGGGACCCTCGAAGCGGCGTACGCGGTCCACGGGGATGCCGGCCATTTGCGCGACTTCTTCCGCTGTCGCGCCGGCTCGTATACGCGCCTGAATGTCGCGGGGGCGGAGATGGCTCTCCACCTCGATCTCGATCTGGCCGAGGCGGGGACGGTCGCCGCGCACGGCGGCGCGCAGGCGTTCATCAATCGGAAGCGTGTACTCCGTTGAGTCCGCAGCCTTCAGCACCAGCCGTGTGCCGTCATTCGAGACGGCCACGACACGCAGTTCGGGCATGGGGACCTCCCGGGTGGTGCCTGCCGACGTCACGTGCGTCGCTGCTTCCGCTAGTCGAGTGTGGCCTGCCCGGGTGCAGCCTGCCACAACCTTGCCGAGTTGCCCGGCGTGTCGGGCGCGGGCCCTGGATCGCCGTTATGGCACGGTACCTACTCGCAACGCTAAGTGACCAACTGCGTCACCCTGTGCAACTAGCCCCCTCCCGGCGGTCCATGAGGCCCCGTGCACCCTAGGGGAGACCGGACTCAGGGCTCGCAACAGTACTCCATTTGGGCCACGTGCGTGGATTGGCACGCCGCCCAACTTCTGGCAAGGGGGACTACTTGGCCGCCCCCTGCCCGGATTCCTCGAGCGTGAACGTGGCGTACTTCACGCCATTGCCGAACGGAGGCGCGCAGGCGGCCGAACGCGGACGCCGCCCCTCGGGCTACGACCCCAGGACCCTGCGCAGATAGTCGTTCTGGAACACCCGGTCCGGGTCGAGACGGTCCCGCAGTGTCGTGAACTCGGCGAAACGCGGGTACAGCCGTGCCATGTACTCGGCGTCCCGGGTGTGCACCTTGCCCCAGTGTGGCCGGCCCTCGTGCGCGGCGAAGATCCGCTCGGCCAGGGTGAAGTACGACTGATACGGCGTCCCCTTGAACATGTGCACGGCGACGTAGGCACTGTCGCGGCCCGACGCCGTGGACAGCGGGATGTCGTCGGCCGGGGCGGTGCGCACCTCGACGGGGAAGCTGATGCGCAGGCCGGAGCGGTCGATCGCGGTCTTCAGCTCGCGGAGCACCCGGGTGACCGCCACGCGCGGGACGGCGTACTCCATCTCCACGAAGCGCACCCGGCGCGGAGAGGTGAACACCTTGTAGGGGATGTCGGTGTAGGTGCGGGCCGACCAGGCGCGGCTCGCGGCCTTCGCGATCGCGGGCACCGTGGCCGGAATCGCGCGGCCGAGGAGATTGGCCGTCTGCCAGACACCGTTGGAGAGGAACTCCTCCTCGATCCAGGCGCCGACGCGGCCGACGGGCTGCTCCGGGCCCATGCTGCGGTTGTTGCGCTTGGTGTGGCAGCGCTCGGTGTGCGGGAACCAGTAGAACTCGAAGTGTTCGTTCTCGGTCCACAGTTGATCGAAGTCGGCCAGGACCTTCCCGAGGGGCATCGGCTCCTCGCGGGCCGTGAGCAGGAAGACCGGCTCCACCCGGAAGGTGATCGCGCTGACGACGCCCAGTGCGCCCAAGCCGATGCGGGCCGCCGCGAAGACCTCCGGGTTCTCCTCGGCGGAGCAGGTCAGTACCGAGCCGTCGGCGGTGACCAGTTCCAGGGCGGTGATCTGAGCGGCGATGGACGCGGAGTCGCGGCCGGTCCCGTGGGTGCCGGTGCTGGTGGCGCCGGACACCGTCTGCTCCATGATGTCGCCCATGTTGGCCAGTGACAGGCCCTCGCGCGCCAGTGCCCTGTTGAGGCGCTCGAGCGGGGTGCCGGCCTCCACCGTGACCGTCATGGTGTCGCGGTCGATGGTGCGTATGCCCGTCAACAGGTGAGGGCGTATCAGCAGGCCGTCGGTGGCGGCTATGGAGGTGAAGGAGTGCCCGGTCCCGACGGCCTTCACACGCAGCCCGTCCCCGGCGGCCCGCCGTACGGCCTCGGCCAGTTCCCCGACCGAGGCCGGGGCGGCCTCCCGGGCGGGACGGGCCGAGACGTTGCCGCCCCAGTTACGCCACGTGCCGTTCTTCCCGCTCGCTGTGCTGCCCAACGGAGCCTCCCCGATCCGGAGCCGGCTGCCCGAGCCGGCCGTACCCGACGAACCCGACCACCATCGCGACGGCCCCGGCCGCCACCGGGACCCCGTACCCGGCACGCGCTCCCGCCTCGTCGATCACCCAGCCGCCCGCGGAGGAGCCGAGTGCGACTCCGGCCGCGAGCCCGGTGCTCACCCAGGTCATGCCCTCGGTGAGCTGCGCGCGCGGTACGTGCTCTTCGAGGAGGGACATCGTCGTGATCATCGTGGGAGCGACGGACAGACCCGCAACGAACAGCGCCACGGCCAGGAACGGCAGGTTCCCGACCAGTAGGAGGGGGATCATACTCACGGCCGTCGCGCACACGCCCAGCAGCCAGCGGCGCTCGGGCGCCCCCGCGAAGCGCATCAGACCGAACACCACGCCCGCCGCGCAGGAGCCCGTCGCGTACAGCGCCAGGACGACGCTCGCCGCGCCCTTGTGCCCCTGCTCCTCGGCGAAAGCCACCGTGACCACGTCGACCGCGCCGAAGATCGCCCCGGTCGCCACGAACGTGCCGACCAGCACCCGGAGACCCTGCGAACGCAGCGCCGTGCCGCCGCCCCCGGTCTCGCGCGGGTGCGGCACCGGCTCGGTGGCACGCTGCGCGGTCAGCCAGAACACGCCGACCGCGAGGAAGCAGGCGGCGAGCAGCGGCCCCGCCTCCGGGAACCATGCCGTGCACAGCCCGATGGAGATGACCGGGCCGACGATGAAGCAGACCTCGTCCACCACGGACTCGAAGGAGTACGCGGTGTGCAACTGCGGGGTGCCCCGGTACAGGGCGGCCCAGCGGGCCCGGACCATCGCGCCGACGCTCGGCACGCAGCCCACGCCGACGCAGCACACGTACAGCGTCCAGTCGGGCCAGTGGTGGTGCGCGGCCAGGAGGAGGGCCGCCGCGGCGGTGAGCGACACCAGGGTCGCCGGGCGCAGCACCCGCCGCTGGCCGTGCCGGTCCACCAGACGCGACACCTGCGGGCCCGCCACCGCCGCCGACAGCGCGATGGTGGCCGACAGCGCGCCCGCCAGGCCGTACCGTCCGGTGAGCTGGGAGATCATCGTGACCACGCCGATGCCCATCATCGACACCGGGATCCGGCCGAGGAACCCCGCGGTGGAGAAACCCCTGGAGCCGGGGGCGGCGAACAGGGCGCGGTAAGGACTGGGCAACGATGTCTCCGAGAGGCCTCAGTAAGGCACGAGAGCAGTCGACACAGCTTACGGGGCAGGTGGCCCCGACACGTGCCGCTTTCCGGCGGACCGCGCGGCGCGCACGCGGCGCCCGCCGTTTCCCGGCTGTCAGTGCCGGGTGGCAGGATCGACTCATGCCAGACGTGCGCGATGCCAGCCCCTACGACGCCCTGCTCCTGCTCTCGTTCGGCGGCCCCGAGGGACCCGACGACGTGGTGCCGTTCCTGGAGAACGTGACGCGCGGGCGCGGCATCCCGAAGGAACGCCTGAAGGAAGTGGGGCAGCACTACTTCCTGTTCGGCGGGGTCAGCCCGATCAACGACCAGAACCGCGCCCTGCTGGACGCCCTGCGCAAGGACTTCGCGGACCACGGCCTGGACCTGCCCGTCTACTGGGGCAACCGCAACTGGGCGCCCTACCTGACGGACACACTGCGCGACATGGTCCGCGACGGCCGCCGCCGCATCCTGGTACTGGCCACCAGCGCGTACGCGTCGTACTCGGGCTGCCGGCAGTACCGCGAGAACCTCGCCGACGCGCTCGCCACCCTCGAGGACGAGGGCCTGGAGCTGCCGAAGGCCGACAAGCTGCGGCACTACTTCAACCACCCGGGCTTCGTCGAGCCCATGGCGGAGGGCGTGCTGCGCTCCCTGGCCGACCTGCCCGACGACGTCCGCGACGGCGCCCACATCGCGTTCACCACGCATTCCATCCCGCTCTCGGCGGCCGACACCTCCGGCACGGTCGAGGAGCGCGGCGACGGCGGCGCGTACGTCAGACAGCACCTCGACGTCGCGCAGCTGATCGCCGACGCCGTCCGGGGGCGCACCGGCGTCGACCATCCCTGGCAGCTCGTCTACCAGTCCCGCTCCGGCGCCCCGCACATCCCCTGGCTCGAGCCCGACATCTGCGACCATCTCGAGGAGCGGCACGCGGCCGGCGTTCCGGCCGTCGTCATGGCCCCCATCGGCTTCGTCTCCGACCACATGGAGGTGCTCTACGACCTCGACACGGAGGCCAAGGCCAAGGCGGAGGAGCTCGGTCTGCCCGTGCGCCGCTCGGCGACCGTCGGCGCCGACCCCCGGTTCGCCGCCGCCGTCCGCGACCTCGTCCTGGAGCGGGCCGCCGTCGAGAGCGGCGGCGACGTCACACCCTGTGCCCTGGGCGCGCTCGGCCCCAGCCACCACCTGTGCCCGGTCGGCTGCTGTCCGGCCCGCGCCCCCCGGCCCGCCGCGGCGGGCGCCGACAGCCCCTACGCCTGAGGAGCCCCGTGATCGACCCCCTGCACTCGGAACTGCTCGCGATCGCGCTGGAGGCCGCCCGCCGTGCGGGGGACCTGCTGCGTGACGGGCGCCCGGCCGACCTCGCGGTGGCGGCCACCAAGTCGAGCCCCATCGACGTCGTCACCGAGATGGACATCGCGGCGGAGAAGCTGATCACGACCCTGGTCGCCGACCGCCGTCCGCACGACGGTTACCTCGGCGAGGAGGGCGCCCTCACGGAGGGCACGAGCGGCGTCCGCTGGGTCGTCGACCCGCTGGACGGCACGGTCAACTACCTCTACGGCCTGCCCACCTGGTCGGTGTCCGTCGCCGCCGAGCAGGACGGCGAGACCGTCGTCGGCGTCGTCGTGGCCCCGATGCGCGGCGAGACCTTCCACGCGGTGCGGGGCCGGGGTGCCTGGGCGTCCGGCGCGTGGGCGGGGGAGCGCAGGCTCGCCTGCCGCCCCGCACCGCCGCTGGACCAGGCCCTGGTCTCCACCGGCTTCAACTACGTCACCGACGTCCGCGCCCACCAGGCCGAGGTGGCCGCGAAGCTGATCCCGCAGCTGCGCGACATCCGGCGCGGCGGCTCGGCGGCGGTCGACCTGTGCGACCTGGCCGCGGGCCGCCTCGACGGCTACTACGAGCGCGGACTCAACGCCTGGGACTGGGCCGCCGGCGACCTGATCGCCCGGGAGGCGGGCGCGCTCACCGGCGGCCGCCCCGCGGAACGCCCCTCACGGGACCTGACGGTCGCGGGCACGCCCGGCGTCTTCGAACCCCTCCAGCAGCTCCTGGAGGACTACGGCGCCTGGCACGACTGACAGCGACGCGACGGTGCCCCGGCGAACCGCCGGGGCACCGTCGCGTACGAACTCGCCGGATCAGACGCTGTAGGCGCCGACCTCCACACCGTGCTCGGCAGCGAGACGGCGCAGGTCGTCGAGTTCTCCCTGCTCCACCTCGACGAGGAAGTCGTCGCCCTCGTCACGAGCCCGGGAGAGGTCCGACTCGGTGGCCCTTATACGCTGCAGAAGTCCTGCGGTGAAAGCGTCCATGCTGCGCCCCCTCGTCCTGGGTCGTGGGTCGGTGGCACGGGGGTGTGCCTGTACGGAGGGACGATCACGTCTCCAGCGGATGCCCAGCGCCGCTCGGCCGGGGCGGCGACGGTGCCGGACACCCACGCCCGCCCTGCGGAAAGCGGATCATTCGTACCGCCTGGTCGTGCGGTACGAGCAGAGGGTGATCGCGGGGTGTAAAGCCGTCCTCCCCTCGGTCCCCGCCGTGGAAACCTCAACAAGGCGAAAAATCTCGCATTCCCGTTCTCCTTCCCACCCCGGCCGAGCCGCCGCCGTCCGTCCGCCTTACAGCCGACTTACGGCCGAAAAGGGCAGGATGGAGGCACCACACACGACAAGCCCCCTGCCCCCGCATGCCCGGGATCCCCCCCCCGCGCGGGCAGACACCAGGAAGGACCAGCGACGTGCGCGTACTCGTCGTCGAGGACGAGCAACTGCTCGCCGATGCGGTGGCCACCGGACTGCGCCGGGAGGCCATGGCCGTCGACGTCGTGTACGACGGCGCGGCGGCCCTGGAGCGCATCGGCGTCAACGACTACGACGTGGTGGTCCTGGACCGCGACCTCCCGCTCGTGCACGGCGACGACGTCTGCCGCCGCATCGTGGAGCTCGGCATGCCCGTCCGCGTGCTGATGCTCACCGCGTCCGGCGACGTCAGCGACCGTGTCGAGGGCCTGGAGATCGGCGCCGACGACTACCTGCCCAAGCCCTTCGCCTTCAGCGAGCTCATCGCACGCGTCCGCGCCCTCGGCCGGCGCACCGGCCTGCCCCTGCCGCCGGTCCTGGAGCGCGCCGGCATCAAGCTCGACCCCAACCGCCGCGAGGTCTTCCGCGACGGCAGGGAGATCCAGCTCGCGCCCAAGGAGTTCGCCGTCCTGGAGGTCCTGATGCGCAGCGAGGGCACCGTCGTCTCCGCCGAGCAGCTCCTGGAGAAGGCCTGGGACGAGAACACCGACCCGTTCACCAACGTCGTGCGGGTGACCGTGATGACCCTGCGCCGCAAGCTGGGCGAGCCGCCCGTCATCGTCACGGTGCCCGGCTCCGGCTACCGGATCTGACGCCCGATGGCCGCCACCCCCACACCCCCCGCCGCTCCCCCCAGGCCCACCTGGGACCCGCACAAGCCCGTGCCGCCCTTCCCGTGGCTGCGCCCGACCATCCGCATACGTCTCACGCTGCTGTACGGCGGCATGTTCCTGATCGCCGGCATCCTGCTGCTGTCGATCATCTACCTGCTGGCCGCCCAGGCCCTCAACGTCGGCAGTGACCTGCCCTTCAGGATCGTCGAGGGCAAGGTCACCAGCGAGATGTGCAACCTGCCGGACCAGGCCTCGCCCAGCACGTTCAACAGCGCCATGAACGAGTGCGTCAACGAACAGCGCCGGCACGCGCTGGACAACCTCCTCAGCCGCTCCCTGCTGGCCCTCCTCGGCCTCGCCGTGATCGCCTTCGCCTTCGGCTACGCGATGGCGGGCCGCGTCCTGTCGCCGCTCGGCCGGATCACCCGCACGGCGCGCGCGGTCGCCGGCTCGGACCTCTCCCGCCGGATCGAGCTGGACGGCCCGGACGACGAGCTGAAGGAGCTCGCCGACACCTTCGACGACATGCTGGAGCGGCTCCAGCGGGCCTTCACCGCCCAGCAGCGCTTCGTCGGCAACGCCTCCCACGAGCTGCGCACCCCGCTCGCGATCAACCGCACGCTGCTGGAAGTGCACCTGTCCGACCCGAACGCCCCGGTGGAGCTCCAGCAGCTCGGCAAGACGCTGCTGGCCACCAACGAGCGCAGCGAGCAGCTCGTGGAGGGCCTGCTGCTGCTCGCCCGCAGCGACAACCAGATCATCGAGAGAAAGGCCGTGGACCTCGCCGAGGTGGCCTCGCAGGCCATCGACCAGGTGCACGGAGAGGCGGACTCCAAGGGCGTGGAGATCCGCGGGAAGCGTGAGCCCGCCGTGGTGCAGGGCAACGGCGTCCTGCTGGAGAGGATCGCCCTGAACCTCGTCCAGAACGCCGTGCGGTACAACGTGCCGGAGGAGGGCTGGGTGGAGGTGACCACCGAGATCCAGCACGGCCAGGCGGTGCTGGTGGTGTCCAACACGGGCCCGGTCGTGCCGGCGTACGAGGTCGACAATCTTTTCGAACCGTTCCGACGGCTGCGCACCGAGCGCACGGGTAGTGACAAGGGCGTCGGGCTCGGCCTGTCCATCGTCCGGTCGGTGGCCCGCGCGCACGGCGGCTACATCTGTGCCCAGCCCCGGGAAGGAGGGGGACTCGTGATGCGTGTCGCGCTGCCCGTCTGAGATCATGACCCCGGCACAGGGGGATGTTCGCTTTGCGCGGAATTTTCGACGGTGCCACCCGGGATACCCGTGTGTGATCGATCACAAGGGCGATTTCCGGGTTATCCACTCTCCGTGATCATGCCGGGCGCGGGAAAGCCGGGAAAATCCTGGTTTCCGGTGGTCCCGGTCACGGGAAGTACACGGGGGGATGCCTTTGAGGTGCGGCATCCGGACCGTGTACGGTCCCCTTCGCCATCCAAGCCGATCACTCTTGAGGGGTCCGGTTGGGTGTCGATTGAGTAACAGACCTTGATGTGAGGCAAAATCTCCGCCTCGGGTCGGGCACAAGTCCGGCCTCTCACGCGTTACGTGCGCTGGAGACACCGCAGACACCCAGAGGGGGAGAGCGACCATGGCAACCGACTACGACACTCCACGCAAGACCGACGACGATGTCGACTCGGACAGCCTCGAAGAGCTGAAGGCTCGACGGAACGACAAGTCGGCCTCCGCAGTCGACGTCGACGAGTTCGAGGCGGCAGAGGGCCTCGAGCTCCCCGGCGCCGACCTCTCGAACGAGGAACTGGCAGTCCGTGTGCTGCCCAAGCAGCAGGACGAGTTCACCTGCATGAGCTGCTTCCTGGTGCACCACCGCAGCCAGCTGGCCCGCGAGAAGAACGGTCAGCCGATCTGCCGCGACTGCGACTGAGGACGGGTCGGCCGTGACTGGCTCGACCCCTCCCTGGAAGCGCCGCTTCACCAAGAGGGAGACCTCGAGGGAGGCGGACTACGGGCCGGACGGCCCGATCGGCGCGCGTGACGACGAGCGAGGCCCCACCGCCGCGGCGGCGGCCTCGCTCGAACCCACGGGAGACCGGGGTGACCTCCCGGCGACCCCGGACAGCGCCGGCACCCCACCCGCCGTGCGGCGGCGGGCGTCGATCCGGGACGGCGCCAGAGCAGGCGTACGCAAGAGCGGCGACGCGGCCCGCGCGGGGCTCACGTATCTCGCCGACCGGATCATCGACATCGCCCCGCGCGTTCCGGTGCGGGACCTGGCGACGCTCCGCAACCAGTTCCCCGGTCTCGGTCCTGAGCAGATCGCCGACCGGCTCGTGGCCGGCGCCGCCAGGGCGAGCGCCACGGTCGGTGCGGGCGTCGGAGCGGCGGCCGTGCTCCCCGTGCCGCCCGCGATGCCGACCGAACTCGCCGCCGAGATCACCGGCGTCGCGGCGATCGAACTGAAGCTGATCGCCGAACTCCACGAGGTGTACGGCCGACGACCGCCCGGCAATCTCGGACAGCGCTCCACCGCCTACCTGACCTCCTGGTCGGGCGAACGCGGCGTCGACGTGACGAAGCCGTCCACCCTGAGCGCCACGCTGAACGGTCCCCTCAAGTTGCAGCTGCGGCAGCAGATCATGAAGCGCCTCGTGCGTGACCTGCCGAACCTGCTGCCCTTCATGGTGGGTGCCGCCGTCGGCGCGGTCATCAACCGCAGGGACACCCGCAAGATCGCCGCCCGGATCAGAGCCAGTCTGCGCGAGCACCAAGTGCCGTGGGAGTCCCTCGGTGACCTGCCCGCCATCGAGCCCCCGCCGGACGCCCTGGACATGAAGAAGGGCCCGAAGGAATCTGGGCCCTGAGAGCGGCCGACGCCGGCCTCTGCCGCACCGGGTCTCCCGGCACCATCGCCGTATCGCCGTATCGCCGTATCGCCGTATCGCCGTATCGCCGTATCGCCGTATCGCCGTACCGCCGTACCGCCGTACCGCCGTACCGCCGTACCGCCGTGCCGGCGCCGCGGCAGTCGGCGGGCGGTCAGCGGGAGATCAACTGCCGTCCCGCGCCGCCGCCTTCGCCGTCCGCAGCGCCTGAGCGAGCCGCTCCGGCTCCCGCGTCGACAGGTACAGGTACGGCGTCGGATCCTCGGGGTCGGTGACCTCCACGCGCAGTGCCGTCGGGATGTACGACCGCAGCAGCAGGAAGGCCCGTACGTCCGCCTTGTAGGTGCGCCAGGCGAGCGCCTCCTGCGCGTCCAGCACCTCGCTCTCGCCCAGCGCCGACACCGGCACGCGCGCCTCGCCCGCGATCAGGGCGTCCCCCACGACCCGGATACGCACCGAGCCGTACGCGCTGGTGACGACCGCCGCGACCGCCGTGCCGCCGGCCAGTCCGCCGAGCATCGGCAGCGTGCCGAACATCAGCAGCACCAGAGCCAGCGACACCCCCACGAGCACGGAGATCAACCACCAGGAGCGGGGGGCGGTGAGACGTTCTTCGTACGGGGGCGCGGAGAGCTGCATGAAACCAAGCTTGGCACGGTGTCCGGCGAGCACGGACTCGCGGGTAAGGTCTGCGCCTGTGAGTGGTACTTCCGCAGCTCTTCAGCCCCCCGCCGACGCGGCGCGTCCCGTACGGCACCCCGACGCCCCCGCCCCCGGTGAACTCCTCGGGGCCCACTACGGCCAGTGTTTCGGCTGTGGCGGCGAGCAGCCCCACGGACTGCACCTGCAGGCCCGGGCCGGCGAAGGCGTGTCCGTCACCGCCGAGTTCACCGTGCAGGCCGCCCACCAGGGCGCCCCCGGGCTCGCGCACGGCGGAGTGCTGGCCGCCGCCCTGGACGAGACCCTCGGTTCCCTGAACTGGCTGCTGCGCACCATCGCCGTGACCGGCCGTCTGGAGACCGACTTCGTGCGCCCCGTGCCGGTCGGCACGACACTGCATCTGACGGCCGAGGCGACCGCGGTGGCCGGGCGGAAGATCTACTCGAGGGCCACCGGCCGGATCGGCGGCCCCGACGGTCCTGTCGCCGTCCGCGCGGACGGACTGTTCGTCGAGGTCAAGGTCGAGCACTTCACCGACAACGGCCGCGAGGAAGAGATCCGGGCCGCCATGAGCGACCCCGACCAGGTCCGCAGGGCCCGAGCCTTCGAGGTGAACCCGTGAGCCGCCCCGGGCTCGAGGTGCCGGTCCGCCGCGTCGACCCCGACGTACCGCTGCCCTCGTACGCGCATCCCGGTGACGCCGGGGCCGATCTGCGGACCACCGAGGCGTGCGTGCTCGCGCCCGGCGAGCGGGCCGTGCTGCCCACGGGGGTGTCCGTGGCGCTCCCCGAGGGGTACGCGGCCTTCGTGCACCCGCGTTCCGGACTTGCCGCACGCTGCGGTGTGGCACTGGTGAATGCCCCAGGGACGGTTGATGCCGGGTACCGTGGGGAGATCAAGGTGATCGTAGTGAATCTCGACCCGCGCGAGTGTGTGCGGTTCGAGCGCTTCGACCGGATTGCCCAACTGGTTGTCCAGCAGGTCGAGAGGGTCCGCTTCCAGGAGGTCGCGGAACTTCCCGATTCGGCGCGGGCCGAGGGGGGCTTCGGGTCCACCGGGGGCCACGCCTCGGTGGGCGGCGAGTGCGGCACAGACGGTCAGGCCGCCCTGGGCGGCCAGGCGGGTGGCCATCGATACGCTTCGGTCGTATCCGACCGGGAAGGACAGTGACGTGTTCGGACGTCGCAAGAAGAGGGATGCCGCCGAGGGCGCGGCCGGCGAGGCCGAGCAGGTCGTCGACAGCGTCGACACCGAGGCGGACGAAGAGACCGTGCGCGAGCGCGTGAGACTGGAGCCGGAGCCCCGGCCCGACGGGCCCTGGGACATCTCCGAGGTCCGTGAGCCGGCCGAGGGCCGGGTCGACCTGGGCGGCATGTTCGTGCCCGGCGTCGACGGCATGGAGCTGCGGGTGGAGGTGGCCGGCGACGCGATCGTCGCGGCGACCGTCGTCCTGCGCGACAGCGCCATCCAGCTGCAGGCCTTCGCCGCCCCCAAGCGCGAGGGCATCTGGGGCGAGGTCCGCGACGAGATCGCGGGCGGCATCACCCAGCAGGGCGGCATCATCGACGAGGTCGAGGGCCCGCTGGGCTGGGAGCTGCGTGCCCAGGTGCCCGTACAGCTGCCCGACGGCACCGGCGGTTTCCAGGTCGTGCGGTTCGTCGGTGTGGACGGCCCGCGCTGGTTCCTGCGCGGCGTGATCTCAGGTCAGGGCGCGGTGCAGCCGCAGGCCGCCGGGCTGTTGGAGTCGATCTTCCGGGACACGGTCGTGGTCCGCGGCGAGGGGCCGATGGCCCCGCGTGACCCGATCGTCCTGAAGCTGCCCAACGACGCCCAGATGGTTCCCGAGGGCGTCCAGCAGGACGAGCAGGCCGGCTCCCGGTTCTCCGGCGGCATGGGCCAGCTGCAGCGCGGCCCGGAGATCACCGAGGTCCGCTAGGGCCTGTCGTTCGGGTCACCCCGGCGTCGCGGGGTCCGGCACGCACGTCTGCCGCGTTGTCGTCGGTTGCCAACGCTCCGCGTTGACGCCCTCCTCCGCCTTGCAGCCGCACGCACCAGA